>CAZHHS010000070.1:0-9491 GCA_964532395.1 uncultured Desulfobacterales bacterium
GAATACGACCATTACCTGGTGAAGGACAGCAAACGGAGCATTCGGCGACTCCGTACCGCCGGGGTGATAGGCGGCGGGGTGCCCGCCAACATCATTGAGGGTGATTTTTGTGGACCGGAGGCGTATGTGACGGTGCCCTTCGGAAGTATCGCGACGTTTTATTGCTTTGAATCCAACTGCTATTGCGTGGCTGAAAGAATCGTCGATGAATCGCCCCCAGGGACCCTGTTTGTCTATTTTACCCAAAGTGACCATGCCTGTTTTCGCGGTCTGGAAAGACTCAAGAAGATAGACTTGCCGTCTACCTCCCTCCGGCCCTACTTCATGTACGCATTTTCCAAATCAACTACCGCCCGGGCCAACTCTGGGGGCGAGAACCCTCAAAGAATGCTTCAAGACTCCTGAGCCATTTCCGAGAACGCCTGAAGCATGCGACGCCTTACGGGGTGCCGAAGTTTCCTCAAGGCTTTTGCCTCGATCTGGCGGATCCGTTCCCGGGTGACGCTGAAATCCTTACCCACTTCGCCGAGCGTATGGTCGGATTTTTCTCCGATACCGAACCGCAGCCGTAAGACCCGCTCCTCCCGAGGGGTCAGTGTGGCCAGGGCTTTCCGGATCTGTTCCGACAGGTCGGCACGGACCGTGGCTTCCGCCGGCGAATCGGATGTTTCATCCTCAATAAAGTCTCCCATTTGACTTCCGTCCCCTTCTCCCACCGGGGTCTCCAGAGATACCGGTTCTCTGGCACTCGACAACATCCACTGGACATCTTCGGGGGAAAAGGATGTCCTTTCAGCAATTTCTTCCGGAGTCGGCTGTCGTTCCAGCGTCTGGACGAGTTCCTGAGACGTGCGGGTCAATTTATTGAGTTTTTCCGCTGTGTGGATCGGAATCCGTATGGTCCGGGACTGATCTGCGATGGCTCGGGCCACCGCTTGCCGAATCCACCACGTCGCGTAGGTGCTGAATTTATATCCCCGGTGATAGTCGAATTTATCCACAGCCCGCATAAGGCCGATATTGCCTTCCTGAATCAGGTCCAGGAGTTGTAACCCACGGTTCATATATTTCTTGGAGATACTTACCACCAAGCGCAGATTGGCACTTATCATCTTCTGTTTGGCCGCCGACGTATCCTTTTGGGCTTTCCGAATTCGGGTCAATACCGCCTTGAGTTCCTGCTTGTGCGTGTTTGCCTGACGTTCTTTGTCTGCCATGGTTGCCACCAATCCTTTGGCCCGATTCAGCAGCACCGGTATCTCTTCCGGGTTAATGCGCGGGCGTCGAGGTAGGTAGTCCTCAAGCTCCGATTCGTTTTTGCAAAACCGTCGGAGGGCGGCCAGAGGGATCTGTAATCGCTGGGCACACCGATGCAGGCTCTGCTCCAACATTTCGAATTCTTTAATGTGATCTTCGATGATCACCGTAACCGACTCGATCACCTGCGGATCCAACCGCCATGGTTTGATCTCGTCGAAGATTCTCTGGTTTCGGCGCAGTATCCGTTTTCTGATTTTCCGGCGGGCGGCATCGTCCGTCCGGGGATCAAACAGCTTTGTTCTCAGCCGTTCATTTTCTCCATGAATGGACCTGATCTTTTCAAGGGTGTTCAAAAATTGCTGAGTATATTCAGACTCTTCTGCCAAGTCCAGGTTTCGCAGTACATACCGCAGCCGCGTATCTCCTTGAGATAAGGCCTCTCCGAGCCGCAGGATTCTACGAACCGCCACCCCGGATTGAACCAGGTTTCGAATAACTTCTTGTTCTCCCGCCTCAATCTCCTTGGCCATGTTCAGCTCTTGCTCATGAGTAAACATTGATATTGCACCCATATCACGCAGATACATCTGAACCGCCTGTTCCGCCTGGGCACCCTGTTGGCCTTCCGGAGAGCTTGTATCGGGCTTTTCAGAATCATCCGCCCTGCGTGAACGAAACAGATTGCGCTTGTCTTCGTTGACCAATTCGATACCCATGTCGCCCAGCAAGGTGGTTACGTCGTCGACCTCATCGGGTGAAATATCCCCCTTGGGTAGCACATCATTCAGCTCATCATAGGTCAAATAGCCTTGTGCCTTCCCTTTTTCGATTGCCTTGCTTAAATTTCCTCTGATTCCAATCTTTGGCATTCCTTTCCTTCATACCTCCCCAAAAAAAAACGGACCCCCAAAACGTTGTGGAGTGCCCGCCGGTGAACCGTTGCCAAGTCTTTTCGTCCCTGCTGTAAGAGGTCCTAGGGCTTAAGACCATCTGCATTTTTACTGCTTACATGGCACCTCCTCCAGCTATACGGGACATCGTCAGGCAGAGTCGTCTCCCGGCGTTCGCGCCTTGGGAAAAGGGTTCTATTCCCATTTTTCTTCCTATTTTATTGTCATAAAATAATTCCTTACAGCAAGTTGTCAAGGCTCACCGAAAGTATAACGCTGCGTCCTCAATGCTTCTTTCAGGTATCCAGCTTATCAAACCGAACCGAGGCAGCGATAGCCGGGTGGCTATAATGTACCCAGTGGGTACTATGTATACAGCATGGGGTATCCACTTTTAGGCCGATTGAGGGTTTTGTCATCCTTTCGGGTCCTTTCTCGAATCATAGGCATACAAGTTTCAAATTCAGTGCCACCCGCATAATCGTCGGCATTCCCACCGCCGCGCATCGCCGGGAAACTCGGCAAGCGCTAGATTTCGGTCGTGGATCGGTAAGAGTCAAAACGAGGAAAGCCCCTGGGGGTGAGGAGGGTGAACCCCAGGGGCTTTCGCTCGAACGCTTCTGAAAGGAGGAAGAAAACGTTTACTTGCCTGGGTGAATAAGCAAGGCATGTGCCAAAGTAATGGATCATGATGTGGTTGGAAGCTGTCCCTGACGCTAAAATTGTGGGAAAACTCGCTTGACAGAAAAAAAAAGAGACTTACTTTTACCAACGGTAGTTGTGGACAGATTTAATCCAACCGGTTTTCCTATCCTGTAACATGACATGGGTCTGACATTTGGAGGCGACGTGGCAGCCACGGAAAGTACCATTGAAAGGAGGTCTTGTAGAAAATGAACGTAAAACCATTGGACGACAGGGTCTTGGTCACGCGGACCGAAGAGGAGGAACGGACATCCGGCGGGATCATTATTCCGGACACCGCCAAAGAGAAACCCCAAGAAGGCAAAGTGGTTTCCGTGGGGCCCGGCAAGTTGGACTCTGCCGGAAAGCGTATCCCGATGGAAGTCAAGAAAAATGATCGAGTTCTATTTTCAAAATATGCGGGCACGGATGTTCAGTTGAGTGGCGTTGAGCACCTGATTCTCAGGCAAGATGACATTCTTGCCGTAATCGAATAGGTATTAACAATCGGAGGAAATGAAGATGGCAAGCAAGGAAATCAGATATCATGAAGCGGCCAGGGAAAAGATGCTGCAAGGGGTAAGTACCCTGGCCAATGCGGTGAAGGTAACGCTGGGACCCAAGGGGCGCAATGTACTGATAGAAAAGTCCTGGGGAACCCCGACAGTGACAAAAGACGGTGTTACCGTAGCCAAGGAGATAGAGATTAAGGACAAGTTCGAAAATATCGGCGCTCAGATGGTCAAGGAGGTGGCTTCCAAGACGTCGGATGTTGCCGGCGACGGAACCACAACGGCTACGGTTTTGGCCCAGGCCATTTTCCGGGAAGGATGCAAGCTGGTGGCGGCGGGTTCATGCCCCATGGCAATCAAACGGGGTGTCGACAAGGCGGTTTTACTGGTTGTGAACGAGCTGAAACAAATGTCCAAGCAGACCAAAGACAAAAAGGAAATTGCCCAGGTCGGTACGATCTCAGCCAACAATGACGTGACCGTCGGCAACATTATTTCCGAAGCGATGGAGAAGGTCGGAAAAGAAGGGGTCATTACGGTGGAAGAGGCCAAGGGGATGGATACATACCTTGAAATCGTGGAGGGTATGCAATTCGATCGCGGATACATCAGCCCCTATTTTGTGACCGATTCGGAACGCATGGAGGTTCACCTTGATGATCCGTACATTCTCCTGCATGAAAAGAAACTGAGTAATATGAAAGATTTGCTCCCCCTGTTGGAACAAATAGCCAAGATGGGAAAGGGGCTTGTGATTATTGCGGAAGATGTCGAAGGTGAGGCCCTTGCCACGCTGGTGGTCAACAAGCTGCGAGGGACCCTGAAATGTTGTGCCGTTAAAGCGCCGGGCTTTGGTGACAGACGCAAGGCCATGCTCGAAGACATGGCGATATTGACCGGAGGACAGGTGGTTAGCGAGGAGCTCGGTATCAAGCTCGAGAATATGGCATTGAGTGATTTGGGTTCGGCCAAACGAGTTACCGCCGACAAGGACAACACGACCATCGTCGAAGGTCGGGGAAAACGAAAAGATTTGGAAGCCAGGGTCAAGCAGCTCCGGGCGCAAATCGAAGAGACCACGAGTGACTATGACCGGGAAAAGCTTCAGGAGCGCTTGGCAAAATTGGTCGGCGGGGTGGCGGTGATTAACGTAGGTGCTGCTACGGAAGTGGAAATGAAGGAGCGGAAGGCCCGTGTGGAAGATGCGCTCAACGCTACCAGAGCGGCGGTGGAGGAAGGTATCGTTGCCGGCGGCGGGGTCGCTTACATTCGCGCCCTTCATGTGTTGACGGATGCCAAATTTCCCGGTGACGAGCGATTGGGCGTGAAGCTCATTGAGCGTGCCCTGGAAGAACCGTTACGACAAATTGCCACCAATGCGGGTTTTGAGGCGTCGGTGGTGATACAGCAAGTAAAGGATGGCAAAGGGGATTACGGGTTCAATGCTGAAACGGAGAAATATGAAGATTTACTGAAAGCAGGGATTATCGACCCGACGAAAGTGACCCGGTTTGCCCTGCAGAATGCCGCATCGGTTGCTACGCTGCTGATGACGACGGAGGCCATGGTGGCGGAAAAGCCGGAAAAGAAAAGTTCGCAAGGGCCTTCCATCTCCCCTGAGGATATGTATTAATCGGCAAGATATGTAAACGCACGGCGGGCGGCTGGGCCGCCCGCCATCTCAATGACTTTCCCTGTGTCAACGGCCCTTCCTGTTTCTTCTGACCAATCTTGGAAGACGAGACATTCACTCCCACACATACGCGGCCATAGACAGAACGCCGTACATGAAGGCCTTGTGTAGTATCCGACCTTTGGCTCCCGCGCCGGCCGCGCCGAGCGGTACGAAAAGCGGAAGGAAATGCTCGGCCGGGTAGGGGTGATTCTTGTCGGCCGATGGGCCTTGCCTCTCATAGTCGAGCAGCGCGGTTTCCCGTCCCATGGTGATCGCCTCTTCCAGCCAGGCATCGAAAGCGATTGCATACGGCGGTGGGTCTGAGTCCACATGATAGGTGCCGATTTCGGGCAAATTGTGAGTGGCGCCGCCACTACCCAGAATTAATACCCCCTCTTTTCGTAAGGGCTGTAATGTCCTGCCCAGCTGCAAGTGGTGCCGCGGATCCAGCTCCGTTTGGACGGAAAGTTGGATGGTCGGGACATCGGCTTCAGGGTACATTAACTTCAACGGTACCCATGCCCCATGATCGAGGCCTCGCGACGGGTGGGTGGTGGCCTTGAATCCGGCGTCCTTTAGAAGGGACACCGCCCGTTGTGCCAGTTCCGGATCCCCCGGGGCGGGGTAGTGTTGCGTGAAAAGAATCGGCGGGCCGGCAAAGTCATGGATGGTTTCCGGAGTTTCGGCCGCCGTTAAGAGGGGCCAGACCGCTTCCATATGGGCGGAGACGCAAACGACGGCCCGAGGCCGGTCGAAGCTCTTGCCCAAATCCGCCAGAAAATCATGTGTAGGACCCGGCCGGACCAGGATCCCGGGCATGCCGTGGGATAAAAAGAGGGTCGGCATTAGGGACATCTTTTACCACAAGCTCCTTTCTCTTGTTGAGGTATTTGCCTTCCACAACTGATGATATGCAGTTGTCCGTATTACTCAAGTGAAATCGACCGGGCTGCTGTCCGATGTGAAGAGTCTTGACAAACGTCCCGTAAACTGGTTTGGCTTTAAATGGTTTTGATCGTACGTAAACGCGAATTGAATATCTGGAGGCGAATGGTATGCCAGCGGACAAAGTCTATTTTACGCAGTGGTCACAAACGGCGAATATGCTCGAAAAGACCGGGCTCTTATATGAAGAGGCCGGGGTTTTTGATGGGATAAAAGGGGGAGACACGGTTGCCGTTAAGCTTCATGTAGGCGAATTGGGCAATCCAAACTATGTAAGGCCGTTTTTTGTCAATCATATTGTGAGCGAGATTAAGGCCAGAGGCGGCAGGCCCTTTTTAACGGATACGACGACCTATTATCCGTTGAAGCGTAACAACGCCGTGGATCATATGGAGACCGCCGTGGCCAACGGATTCGGTTTTGCCCCGTTCATTGTTGCGGACGGATTGACAGGCGAAAACGGGATCTCCGTCGAATCACCCACTTCTCTGCTGCCGGATATCGAGGTCGCCGGGGCCATTTTTCATGCAGATGCCATGGTCGTTGTTTCCCATCTGAAAGGGCATCCGTTGGCCGGTTTCGGTGGCGCAATCAAGAACCTGGGAATGGGCTGTGTTACAAAACGGACCAAGCTGGCCCAGCATCGGCTGCTCGACCTTGTCGTAGATGAATCGAAGTGCCAGGGCTGCGGGACCTGCACTGAGGCCTGCTGGTTCAACCTTCCCAGGGTTGAAAACGATGTGGCGGTAATCGACAGCCCCGACTGCATGCGTTGTCCCATATGTAGTAGTGCCTGTCCCGAGGGGGCCATCCGTCTGGAGAAAAGAAACGATCTTCCCGCCGGGCTCGCCGTCGCCGCCCAGGGGGTATGCAACACCTTTGGATCCGGCAAGATCGGCTACATCAGTTTCGCCAACGATATCTCCAGCGTATGTGACTGCGCGCCGGTACCGGGGGAGAAAATGGTCGAGGATGTGGGGGTCTTTGCTGCACACTCCGCACTGTCTATCGATGCGGCAGGGATTGAACAGATTGACGTCGGCCATCTCAACGAGATGCACGGCGTGGATAGCCGCTATCAATTGACGACAATGGCGTCCCTGGCGCACGTCGGGACCTTGACGCCGCAACTGGTGACGGTCTAGTTAATTTGGGAACCCCCTCCCCCCAGCCCCTCCCGCCAGGGGCGGGGAGATGTTGGGTGGATCTAGGCTTCTCAAGCCTGTGTGTTTGCCGGGGGGCATGTCTGGGCCGGAACCGATAAGACAAGGAGGTGTACGGTATGCGTTACAAAATGTCATGGGTCGTTGCTGCTGTTTTGGGTTTTTTGGTGATGTCCGGATGTGTCACTACTTTGAGGACATATGAACCGCAATCCGACGCGGAAGGGAAGATCAAGTCGGTGCTGCTTGCCTATGAAGATGCCTGGAATCGGAACGACCCGTCCGGTGTTCTTGCGCTATGGCACCCGGAGGCGGAGATCATGTACGGAAGTGAACGGCGTGTCGTTTCGAAAACGGAATACGAAGATATCCTTCCCAAGCGAATGAACGAACATCCCACCATTGCATTTGAAAGCCCCGATATTGCGGTAATAGACGACAAGGCGGTGGTGAAACTTAAGATGGAGACGGGGCGGTTCAAGACCCCCATAACGTTTCATGTGGTAACAGAAAACGGTGAATGGCGCTTGATGAGCTGGCGGTATTAGTGTCCTGTCAGTGTCGATACCGATGATTTGTGGAACCGGAGCCGTTCGACGGCTTCCGGGTCCGCCTGAAAAGGGATTGCCGGGGCAATGGGTTCGGGAATCTGGTTCGTGTTCAAAAAAGGCGTATTCATCAGGTTGTGGTTGTACGCCATGACCATCAACGTTTCCAGATTGACGATGTCCTGTCCATTGTAGGACAAAAGGGTTTCCAGGGCCTTCTGGTTGCTGTTTTGTTCATAATCGTACCAGAGAAGAACTGCGTCATATCCGTCCAGGCCGGCAAGAGCCCCCCTGTCGATGCCCACTGCTCGTTCACACCCCTTGAGCCCTCCCCGGTAGCCGAAGCTCGCCAGGACGTACCGTAAGTCAATGTGGGCCTGATCCATTGGTAGGCCCATGCAGTTTCGTATGAAGGGGATGTCAAAGCATTTGCCGTTATAGGTAATGATGACTTTGTATTTTTCGATGTCGTGTCGGAAGTCATCCAAGTTTTGGCCGTTGATGTAATAGGCAACGGATGCGCCGTTATAAAGTCCGATCACCGTGATCTCATTATAATAGCCGTCCAGCCCGGTGGTTTCGATGTCCAGATATGCCGTTTCGCTTCTGAACTCAGGGAACAACCGCCACTGGAGATTGGCGGGGAGGCGGTCGGTGAAATAACGGGGATCTCGGTTTCTGAGATGATTCCGGGATTCCCCGAGGTACCTTCGAAAGGCTTCCGATCGTTTCGGGGACAGGCCCGTCGGCGATGACCGGGTGACTGTGTCCCAATCTAAGATGCCGTTTTCCCAAAGGTCCTTTTCGGTCCGGGGGCCCACCCCCGGAATGTGACGAAAGGTGTTTTTCAGCATTGTGCCAACAGCGGATCAGCGGATCCCGGCTATCCGAGGGCTTGCTCCCCGGCGGTCGACGCAGTCCCACCGGGTTGCCGGCCACCGGCGGAATCCGCCCGGTCGATGATTTCGTGTAAGTGGGTTTTAATACCCGCCTCGGCTAAGGACAGGACCAGGTTGGTTCGAATCTCGTGACGCAGTAACCACGCGTTGGTGGGCGAGCTGGCCCAGGCGGCTACCCAGCACTTTATGGCGGCCTTTTCCATGTCCATCACCCAAAATCGGGGCGTCTCATGATCGGAAAAATAGGAGCTTTCGGAAGCCGCCCGGATTGCCGCAGCACGAACGACCTGCAGGTCCGTTCCATAGGCAACGAAAAATTCCACGTGCGCCCATTGATAAGAATCCGACATCGTCAGGTTGACGAAGTCCTTTTGGAGCATGCGGCTGTTGGGGATAATGTAGCGCCGCCAGTTCCATATCTTGATGGTGGTGTGGGTAATGGAAATGTCTTCCACCGTACCATAGTTGCCATCGATAACCACCGTATGCCCGACCCTCAGGGTGTGACCGAAGGTGATGACAATCCCGCAGACCAGGTTTTCTATAAACGGTCTCGATGCGATTCCCACCACAACACCCGCGGTGGCAATCAACAAGGATATCAACGTGGCGGGAACATTGTGAATAAAGGGAAACGTCAGCGCAAAGAGCCACAGGACGGTCATGGAAAGAACGATGATTTTTCGAATGATGGAAAACCGCGTTTCCAAGCCTTCCAGCGCCGTCTTTCTGGCCAGCTTGAGCGGCATATCAAAGGGTGTCTTCGTTTTGATGGGATCGAACCGCTTGAGTCCCTCCACACGAGTCTTTCGATCCTCTTCCGCCGTGGCGATATGGCGGCGAATCCACCAGATGAGAAAAGCCCCACCCGCCCCTATTGAAATAAGATAGATAATTAGAGATTTGTCCATCGTC
>CAZHHS010000071.1:0-9409 GCA_964532395.1 uncultured Desulfobacterales bacterium
AATAACTGGTAGTTGGCGCGTTACCTTCAAGTTGAGAAGCGGTGATGCTGGAGATGTAGATTATGAAGATTATCCATAGAGGTAAACGCCATGCGTATGCACAATCCACCACATCCAGGTGAAATAATCAGAGAAATTTGTCTTGAGCCCATTGGCTTGACTGTTACTGATACCGCCAAGGCCTTGAAGGTCACGCGAAAGACCCTTTCAAGCATTCTTAATGGAAGGGCCGGAATCAGTCCGGAAATGGCCTTGAGACTGTCGAAGGTTTTCGGCCGTACACCGGAAGGCTGGATGCGATTGCAGTTACAATATGATTTATGGAAAGCAGAGCAGTCTCTCGATATAAGTGATTTGCAGCGTATAGAGGCTGCATAAATATGAAAGCACACCAGATGACAGGCTGCTGCAAGGGATGGCGGAAAAAGATACGCCGCCCTTGCAGGGGCGTTATGCAAATGAACTGAACAAAAAAGCAATTGTCATGGAAATTTAAAGTCGCAAGGAGGGTAATATGGGAAGACCAGAGGATATGTATCAGTGCCAAACCGTCAATTGCGGTCGGCTCTATGATCCGGAGCGAGGCGATAAGAAGAGTAAGGTCCCTCAGGGGACTTTGTTTCAAGACCTATCGGACGATTGGCGCTGCCCTGTCTGTGGGGCAACCAAGAACTCCTTCAGGCCGTGTATCGGTCCGGGGTCTGTAAAAGAGCAAGGTCCTAATGGTTAGGAACGGGAAAACGAGCTGGCCCCTAAAACAGACCATTTTGCCGGAGATTTTAAAGAAACTCTGGATGGCGTTCAAGGACCTGCTGCCGATTATCTTGGTAATTGCCTTTTTCCAAATATTTGTGCTGAAACAACCCTTGCCCAATTTCCTCAACGTTTTGGTCGGTGGGGTATTCGTGGTTTTTGGGCTGATGATTTTTGTACAAGGATTGGAGATGGGCTTGTTTCCCATAGGGGAAACGATAGCCCATGAGTTGGCCCGCAAGGGGAGTTTGTTCTGGCTCCTGATGTTCGCCTTTTTGCTTGGCTTTTCCACCACGGTTGCGGAACCCGCCTTGATTGCGGTATCGGCGGAAGCGGCAGATATCGCCGCACAAGGGAATCTTATTTCCGCGTCGGAAACATCAATGAAGCGCTATGCCCTCGGATTACGGTTGTCTGTGGCGTTTTCGGTGGGCGTTGCCATACTTATCGGAGTTCTGCGGATTCTCCGGGGCTGGCCTATCCACTACTTGATCATCGGGGGCTATGTGTTGGTCATGCTTATGACATTAATCGCCCCCAAGGAGATTATCGGCATAGCCTATGATGCCGGGGGTGTAACGACCTCGACCATTACGGTTCCCCTCGTGGCGGCATTGGGCGTTGGACTGGCTTCCATAATTAAGGGACGCAGTCCTTTGCTGGACGGCTTTGGGCTTATTGCTTTTGCATCACTACTTCCCATGATTTTTGTTATGGGATATGGTGTGATCATTTTCATGTGATAACAGAAAGATACGAATAAGTGTTTTTGTTTGATTCCGGTATGGTGCTGCTGGCGACGGTCCGCGATATTCTGCCGATCGTGGTATTGATTGTCTGCTTTCAGTTGTTGATCCTGCGCCAGCCCATCCCCCATCTGCGCCGCCTCATCATCGGCGGTGTGTATGTGGTTGTCGGCCTGGCTATGTTTCTCATCGGTCTGGAAAAGGCTTTGTTTCCGGTAGGCAAGATTATGGCGGCTCAGTTTTGCGATCCGGCGTTTCTCTTCGGAAAAGGCAATGCTATCCAAACCGGATGGGCGGCCTACGGGTGGGTCTACTTATTTGCAGCCTTGATCGGATTTTCCACAACCATCGCCGAACCGTCTCTTCTGGCAGTGGCGCTTAAGGCCGGGGAGGTTTCCAGCGGCGTTATCAGTCCTTGGGGTCTCCGGATCACGGTTGCACTGGGGGTTGCCATAGGTATTGCGTTGGGCACTTTTCGTATCGTCACAGGAACGCCGCTGCACATTTATATCCTTGCCGGATACATTGTTGTCGTTCTCCAAACATTCACAACACCCAAAAAAATGATCGCCCTGGCCTATGATTCCGGCGGTGTGACCACCTCGACCGTTACGGTACCACTGGTCGCGGCTCTCGGACTTGGATTATCCGAGGCCGTTCCGGGACGTAATCCGGCACTGGACGGGTTTGGGCTTATTGCTTTTGCAAGTCTGTTTCCGATCATTACCGTTATGGGCTATGCCCAAGTCACCCATTGGATTGTGAGCCGCAGGGTGAAAAAGCGTGCTAAAGGAGAAGATCGATGAGATTCAAGATTGTTTTTGCTCCCGTTAAAACCCACAAGACCGACCCGATAGTCGACGCGGCCAAGGCGGCTGGTGCCACGGGCGCAACCATCATCCCTGCACGAGGGACCGGCATGGGCGAGGCAAAGACCATTTTCGGTCTTACGCTGGAAGATCAGACCGACATTGTCATGTTCCTACTGGAGGAGCATCTAGTGAAAACCATTCTGGAGGCCATAAAGGTCGCCGGTGAGTTTGACAAGCCCGGGACAGGCATTGCATTTGTCCTGCCTGTGGAACAGGTCATCGGTCTTGAAAGTCAGATGGAAAAGTTCAAAGAAGAGGTTCGGGACAAGTATTTATAGGGGAGAGGAGGATTTATGTCTGTGCCGATAATACGAGTAAAAAATGTCATGTACGAAGAAGTAATGAGTATTGACGGAATGGCATCAGCCAAAGAGGCGGCTGCCATGATGCGGTCATCCAAGGTGACTGAACTGCTGGTGGCTAAACGCACTAATGATGATGCATGGGGAATTGTGACGGTCATGGACTTGGTCAAGAGCGTCATCGTCCCCGACCGTGATGCCGAAACTGTTTTCGTTTACGAAATTATGACCAAACCCGTCATAACGATACCGGCGGAAATGGACATCCGATATGCGATCCGCCTCATTCAGCGCGTCGGCATTCACAGGGCCCCTGTCGAACAGATGGGCGAAATTGTCGGCATGATCACTTTGTCCAGCCTGATCATGGATAAGGACATTCTGTAGCTGTCGAGGAACATACGACTTTCAGGACTTTAAGGCCAAAATGTTTTTCAATAGGAATAAAGTCCTTGTCATTGTGAAGAAGAGGTATCTCATGTTCAATAGCTACGGCAGCAATCATACAATCAACAGACTTTCTTATCGTGATGCCTTTTCGACGTAATGCACGATAAATTTCTGCTGAACTTAAATAAGCGGAATAGGTCATGGGAAGAAAAATAAGATTGGCAAGTAAATCTCTGGTTTTTTTGAATTCAGAGTCATCTCTAATTCCCTGAAGAATTTCAGTAAGAATGATACCACAAAGGCAAATATCCTCCCTGTGGGCAATGAGCTTTTCCAGGGCGTTTGCATGTGGGTTAAGGTTTGCTGAAAAAAAATCTATCCAGACGGTAGTATCAACCAGAACCATCATGCGCCTCGCCCCTGACGCCACTCATCCAATTTGCCACTCCAGTTGATTTTTCCCTTCAATTCAAGAAGTTTCTTCTGCTTTTCATGCCGAAGCAACTCTCGTAAAGCATGATCAATCAGTGCTTTCTGGGTCTTAATGCCAGTGGCTTTCAGGCAATTATCGACCAATTTTTCATCCAGAACGACATTAGTGCGTTTCATGTTAGTTCTCCTTAAAACATTATGGTACGTCATACACATAATATCAGAATTTTGGTGTATGGCAAGGGCTTTTTAACGTGAGGATAGAAGACAGCTATTTCAGGACGAACGAAAAGTTCGCTTGCCGGGAACCCAAAGCGAACTAGCCGTTCCGCTTACTTATTCATAGTGAGTCCACATACGAATAATCTTAACTACCTTCTCGTCGTTCAAAACCTGGTAAATCAAACGGTGCTGGATATTTATCCGCCGTGAATATGCACCCGTCAAATCACCAACGAGCTTCTCATAGGCAGGTGGAACGTAGTAAGGATTTTCTCCGAGGATCTTGATTATCGATTCGGCTTTCTTTTTCAGACCAGAGGATGCTAATTTTTTGGCATCTTTCTGTGCTTGCTTTGTATAAACAAGTCGCCATTTCACCAATCAAGTTCCTGGCTACATTCCTCCAATGGCGTTGCCAAACCCTCACGGATGGACTCGCGCATGCCGGGGATGTTTAAAAGGAAAATGGTCTCTTGAATTGAACGCCAGTCATCCTCTGATATTAAAACGGCATTCCCTCTTTTCCCAGTAATTAGAATGGGTTCATGTGAGACTGACGTTTGGTCAATGAGACGATATAATTTAGCTCTTGCTTCAGTTGCTGATAGTGTCGGCATGTTTCACCTCACATTTTTACAAAAAGTACGACATAACGTACGTTTTGTCAAGGCTATTTTCGTACCTTCGGTCGCCCCTCTCTCAGTCCTCTGATGGCCCACCCGGCACGACATGGTCTTTTACCCACTTGACGATGGCCTCCAGGGATGTCCCGGGAAGAAAGACCTCCTTCACACCAACTGCCTTCAACTTGTCGATATCCTTTTCCGGGATAATCCCCCCACCGATAACCTGTATGTCCTCTGCGCCCTGCGCTTTCAACAGGTCGATCACCCGCTGAAACAAAAAGAGATGGGCCGCCGCCAGACTGCTCAGCCCGATCAGATCCACATCCTCCTGGACGGCGGCGTTTACGATCTGTTCCGGGGTTTGATGCAGCCCGGTATAGATGACTTCAAATCCGGCATCCCGAAAGGCTCGAGCGACAATTCGCGCCCCGCGGTCATGTCCGTCCAGGCCGGGCTTGGCCACCAGTATTCTGATCTTTCTCAAATTACCCATCACCATCTGAGGGCCATCTCTGCGAACTTAACCCTTGCGGGCCTTAAAAGGTGCCCGGATCGGTATAGGTTCCAAAGACCTCCCGGAAAACGTCACACATTTCCTGCAAGGTAGCATAGGCAGCGGCACATTCAATGAGCTCAGGCATCACGTTTGTCCCGCCCTCACACGCCTCCCGAAGCTTCGCCAGGCCGGATCGAACCCGGCTCTCGTCTCTATCATTCTTCACGCGGTCGGTTCGAGCGATCTGGTGCGCTTCCAAGGCATCGTCAGCATGATAAATGTCTACGGGGATATCCTCCTCAACCGCATATTTGTTCACGCCGACCATGATCCGCCGGCCTTCATCCACTTGCCGCTGAAAGGCATACGCGGCTTCGGCGATTTCCATCTGGGGATAATTCTTCTCTATGGCGTGCAACATGCCGCCCATTTCATCGATCTTCCTGATATAATCATACGCCTCCGCCTCCATTTCCTCCGTAAGCGCTTCCATAAAGTAGGCCCCGCCCAGGGGGTCTATGGTGTTGCCCACCCCGGTTTCTTCGGCCAGAATCTGCTGCGTTCGCAAGGCGACCGTCGCCGCTTCCTCGGTAGGAATGGCCAACACTTCATCAAAAGAGTTGGTGTGCAACGACTGGGTACCGCCCAGAACGGCCGCCAAGGCCTCGACGGCGGTTCGCACGATGTTGTTGAAGGGTTGTCTGGCCGTCAAACTGCATCCGGCGGTCTGAGTGTGAAAGCGAAGCCACAAGGAACGCTCGGATGTGGCGTGGAACCGGTTCTTCATGATATGGGCCCACATCCGGCGGGCCGCCCGGAATTTGGCGATCTCTTCAAAGAAATCGATATGGGAATTGAAGAAAAACGAGAGTCGTGGCGCAAATCGATCAACGTCTAAACCGCGTTCAAGGGCGGCTTCCACATAGGCGATACCATCGGCAAGCGTGAAGGCGAGTTCCTGAACCGCCGTGGCCCCCGCTTCACGGATGTGATACCCACTGATACTGACCGGGTTCCATCGAGGCACTTCCTCAGTCCCATAGGCAATGGTATCCACAATCAGTCGCATGGAGGGTTCCGGCGGACACATGAAGGTTTTCTGGGCGATGAATTCCTTTAACATGTCGTTTTGAATCGTTCCCCCCAAAGCCGCCCGGGGAATGCCTTGCTTTTCGGCCATGGCAATATACATCGCCCAAATGACCGCAGCAGGGGGATTGATGGTCATGGAGGTTGTCAGCCGGTCCAAGGGAAGGCCCTGAAAAAGGATTTCCATATCCTTTAAGGTATCCACCGCCACGCCGCATTTCCCACATTCGCCCCGGGCTTTCGGTTCCGCCGTATCGTATCCCATCAGCGTGGGCATATCAAAAGCGGTTGAAAGCCCGGTCTGGCCGTGTTCCACCAGATAGTGAAAACGTTCGTTGGTTTCCTCGGCACTGCCGAGACCGGCAAACATCCGCATGGTCCACGGCCGTCCCCGATACATCGAGGTTTGTACCCCACGGGTATAGGGAAACTGCCCGGGAAAGTTCAGGCGCTCCAAATAATCGACGTCCGGGATTTCACAGGGGGTATAGAGCGGGGCAATCTCTTTTCCAGATACCGTGGCATAGCTCTCCTTCTTCCCGGGGGCCGATGCCATACGGTCATCATATCCCTGCCGCCAGTCGTTACGGGCAGCGGAAATCCGGGCCAGCGCCTTTTCCCGATACAACTTACTCATGGGTTTTCTCTCCACGGAAACCTGACTGAGACCGGTTAATGTTCAATACCGTGGCGGGCCGATTGTCCCTGGTCGAAATAATGCCGTGTCGATGACATGGTCGTAACCAAGTGTGCCTTTTCGAGGATCGAATCGGGCGCACCTCTGCCGGTAAGAATCAATTCCAAAAAAGGCGGTTTGTTTTTCATCAGGTCGAGCACCGCCGCCTCCGAGACCAAGCCCAGGGAAAGGGCCACATTGATCTCGTCCAGGACCAACACGTCACACGCCCCTTTGCGGATAATGTTTCGCGCCTCGTCCAAAGCCGCCCGGGCCAGCGACACATCCTGGGCCGTGGGGCCATCGGGACCGATAAACCCGGTCTTGCCCATCGACCTAATCTCCAATTCGGGCCACAGCCGACGGGCGGAAATCAGTTCCCCGGTAGCGCCGTCCGCCTTGAGAAATTGGATGATGACCACCTTAAGGCCCCGGCCGACAGCCCGCAATGCCAGACCCAGCGCCGCCGTGGTCTTGCCCTTGCCGTCTCCCGTATATACCTGCACCAGACCCTTCTCAAGGCCCATCTTGACTCTGCATTTCTTTGAAAAGGTTCCTGGCAATCACCAGACGCATGATTTCGTTTGTCCCTTCGTAAATCTGACAGATCTTGGCATCACGCATATGGCGCTCCATGGGAAATTCTTTACAGTACCCATATCCACCCAGTACCTGCACCCCTTCCACCGCCGCCCGCATAGCCACGTCGGAGGCGAACATCTTTGCCATGGCCGCTTCCTTTTCAAAGGGTTTTCCCGTATCTTGCAACCACGCCGCCCTTAGCAAAAGGAGCTCCGCCGCGTCCAGCTCAGTAGCCATGTCTGCAAGTTTCCACTGGATGGCTTGAAACTTGGCGATCGGCCGGCCGAACTGCTCCCGGGTGGCCGCATACGCCGCCGCTTCTTCCAGAACGGCCCGGCCGATACCCACGGCCTGCGCGCCGATCCCCAAACGCCCGGCATCCAATGTCGTGAGCATCTGCTTGAGTCCGGCCCCTTCCTGACCCAAAAGGTTTTCTTTGGGAATCCGGGCCTCATTGAAGACCAACTCGGCCGTCCCCGAGGCCTTAATGCCCAGTTTGTCTTCCACCCGACCAACGGAAAAACCCGGCGTGTTTTGAACATCCAGTATGAAAGAACTAATCCCCTTGGCCCCTTTTTCCCTATCGGTTACCGCGGCCACGACACAGTAATCGGATACGTTGCCATTAGTGATAAACTTCTTCTCCCCCCGAATTACCCACTGATCCCCGTCCAGCGTTGCAGTGGTGCTCATGGAGGCGGGATCGGAGCCGGCCCCGGCTTCGGTGAGAGCATAGCATCCCATTGCCTGTCCGGAGGCCACCGGTGTGAGATATCTTTCTTTTTGGGCGCCAGTACCGAAGTGATTGATCGGAAAACAATACAACGAATTGTTGACGGACATGATAACCCCGGTGGACGCACATCCCTTGGAGATCTCAATCAAGGCCACAATATAAGAGACATAGTCCATCCCCGCACCCCCATAGCTGTCGGGAACGGTAATGCCCATTAGCCCAAGTTCTCCCATTTGTTTACACAGATCAGTGGGATGCGCCTTCGTTTCGTCCAGTCGGGCAGCCACCGGCTTGATCTCTTTTTGTGAAAACCGCCGGCACATGTCCTTGATCATCTTCTGCTCTTCCGTCAGCTCAAAGTGCATGCAACCCTCCTCGTTGAGATTCCCGTGTCGTTCACCCCGTTAATGTTCAAAAACCTTCACTCAGAGCAAAACTGAAGTTTGCCGACAGGCTTCTAGATCAGCTTTCCCTTGAATTGCGGGGGCCTTTTCTCCAGAAAGGCCCGGGTCCCTTCTTTGTGATCCTCACTAGCGAAACATACCGAAAAGGCCTCCGCCTCCAGAGCACAGGCATTCTTTAAATCTATATCATAGCCATTGTCGATGACATGCTTGATCGCCCGGAGGGAAACCGCCCCTTTTTCGGCTATTCTTTTGGCTTCGCCCAATGTCTCCTCCCACAGGGCTTCATCAGTAAATACCCGGGTGGCAAGTCCCATGGCATAGGCCTCTTCGGCGGAAAGCATTCGGGCGGTCATGCAGAGTTCTTTGGCCCGCGCGCGGCCCACCAGACGGCAAAGCCGTTGCGTGCCGCCAAAGCCGGGGATGAGTCCCAGATTGATCTCCGGTTGTCCGAACTTGGCACTTTCGGCGGCGTAGATGAAATCGCAGGCCATGGCTATCTCACATCCCCCTCCCAAAGCAAAGCCATTCACACAGGCGATCACCGGGATATCCATCGCCTCCAGGGCAAAGAGTGCCCATTGACCTGCTTGGGCAAACTGCTTGGCCCCCAACGGGTCCAAGGCCTCCAAGACGTTGATGTCCGCACCGGCGACGAATGCCCGCCCCGCCCCCGTCAAGATGAGGGCACGAATCCCGTCGTTGCCTTGAACTTCACTGATAGCCGCGTTAAATTCCGTGATGACCTCCGGCGTTAGGGCATTGAGAACGTCCGGCCGGTTGAATGTAATGGTGGCAACGGCATCGGATATTTCCAGCTTGATCGTCTTATACGTCATAACAGCCTCCTTGGAGTGACATGTCCACAGGGAAAAGAATGGGATCAATCGGATTGGTAAAACATCACCTCGACCCGATAAACGACCGAGGGCGGTGTAGATATCCCACCGGCGGAATATCCGTGACCGAGTCGGTTACAGCCACGCGGCAGATGAGGTAAAAGTGGAGCTTCCAACGAACTTGACTTGTCCTGTTTGAGAAGGTCGCGCGTTGGGGCCACTTCAAATTTCAATGCGCCTAAAA
>CAZHHS010000072.1:0-9401 GCA_964532395.1 uncultured Desulfobacterales bacterium
TTCAGATCTCGACAGCCACAGCGTTATGCTCCTGTGTATACGCCTCGACCGGCCCGCTTAATCTTTCCCGCCTTGGCCGCTTTATAGACGATATTTCTTACGCTGCCTTCCCCGAAACCCGTCTTTTTCATTAAGTCAGCCACATGAACGCCCTTCTTAGACCTTTTGATAATCTGAATCACCTGATCGGCCGGTGAGGTCTTTGAAGCGGACTTCTTCGCAGGCGCCTTCTTTTTTGCCGCTGTTTTCTTCGCAGCTGTCTTTTTTGCTCCTGTCTTCTTGGCCGTCGTCTTTTTGGCCGCTGTTTTCTTTGCGGGGGCTTTCTTTTTTGCGGTCTTTTTGGTCGTTTGTTTTTTCGTTGACTTGGATTTCTCCAGCTTGTCTACGGCCTTGGTTAATCTTTCAGTCTTCTTGGTTAGCGCCTTGAGTTCTCGGGTTACTTGTTGCAGATCCTTCTTTAGTTTTGTCATAATCATTTTCCTCCATGTCTAGGGTTCTGACCTATTTATAATCAATCCCTTTTTTTAAGTTCCCCGCCGTACTTAAAAAGAGGGAAAGCCCTTTAAATCTGACTTTGAGTGAATACGAACCTTCCTTCAAGCCTCGCTTATAATATCGTAATTGTTCCTAGTATAAGGAAACAAAATGTAAATGTCAATTCATATCAACTAGTTCGAATGAAAAAAAGAGAGATTTGTTAGAGAGGTGTAAAGCGAGGTTCAGCTGATCACGCGCAGATGCCTGTTTGAAGGGCTTTTACGGCATATTTCATTAAATGGCCGATTCGGCAAATACATGCTGTTGCAGTTTGCTTTCGAGCTGGGGTGATCGTTTCACCGAAATGTCATCGAGACTGATGACGGGGACTGCACCGATGAGCGAATTTGTTACAAAAGCCGCATCGGCGGTGAGAAGTTTTTCTCCGGTAAGCACCTGATCGATTACGGTATAGCCGTAATCGGAGAGAAGTTTACAAGCCCGAGCCTGCATGACACCCGGGAGTACATGCTGAGAGGAGGGTGTTACGGCTTGTCTGTTTTTGATTACAATGATGTTGCCGGTATTGGTTTCAGAGATGCTGCGGTTCGTGTTGAGAATAAGTGCTTCGTCGGCGTTCCTTTCTGATGCCCACCTACCGGCTAACAGGTAGAATAGGTAGTTTAGTGTCTTGTAGTCCGCCAGAGGGGTTTGGCGCGGGTGTGGATAGGTAATCAGTCGAAATCCTGAGTCGGGTCTATCCTTCAGGCGATGTCTGTACTCGCGGGCCAGGACAAGCAGGTTGTGGGGAGAAGACGGCCCTGTATTTTCTCCCATGGTGGCCAGTATTTTTACTGTGGCCGTGGTGTGGGTGAGGCGGTTTCGTCTCAAGACCTGCCGTATGATCTCGGCCCAGCTTAGATCGGGCGGAGGGTCGGAAAACAACCGTGTCCAAGTTGTGTTGAAGCGGGCCAGATGAGCTTCGAGGAGATGGGGGCGGCCGTCATTTGCCCGAATGGTTTCGAAGAATCCGTATCCGTAGAGCAGCCCTTCATCCTGAACGGAGATTCCGGCCTCCGCTGTCGGCATAAAAGCCCCGTTAAACCAGGTGATGTCCTCGGACTTGGATGAGTGGCTATCGATTGCGTCCGTCTTGAAAACTTCCATCAACGTTTGTCCTTTTTGAAGTGTTTCGTCATATTCGTCGGCGGGATCGGAGTCGAACACGATTCCACCACCTACGGAAAAAAAGAGTTGTTTATCGTATAACGTAGCCGTTCGAATAGCGATGGAAAGGTCCATCGTGTCATGGAAGCTGATGTAACCAATTGCGCCGGTATACACGTGACGCCGTGAGGGTTCCAATTCGTCAATAATTTCCATGGCACGGATCTTGGGACAGCCTGTGATCGAGCCTCCGGGGAAACAGGCGGCGATCAAATCGACGGAGGTGCACTCTCCTTTTAGCGTGCCCTCGACCACGGAAACGAGGTGGTACACATTTTGGTACGCCTCCGTGCGTTTATGTTGCCTTACTCTTACACTCCCCGGGATACACACCTTTCCCAGATCATTCCGAACCAAGTCGACGATCATGGATAATTCCGCATCGTCTTTTTTGCTTCGTTCGAGTGCTCGTTTCTGCCCTTGGTCTTCGTCGGGGGATGTTCCCCTTGGGCGTGTGCCTTTGATCGGTCGGGTTTCAACCCGATTGCCGTCCCGGAAAAGGAAGCATTCGGGAGAGGTGGAAAGGATGTGGTGGTCGCCGGCATGGACAAAGGAAAAGAATGGCGCAGGATTTTGCTGAAACAGGGCCTTAAAAAGGCCAAAGGGATCTTTCGAAAAGGGCGTTTGAAATCGTTGGGATATATTTACCTGGTAGACGTGACCTGCCGCGATATATTCTTTAATGCGACCTACGGCATCGATATATTGAGAACGTGTAAAATTAGAAACAAGTCTTCCGGTTGCATCCCCTGCCGCTGCCACTTTGGGTGGCGCGGCGCACGTCATTTCAAACTCTTCGAGCACGGATTTCAGCATCTTCTCGTTGAGGTGATTGCCCAATGGGATTAACAGGCGGGTTGAGTCATCACACCGGTCCTGAATAACCATAACAGTGGGGGCAAAGAGACTGATATCGGGGAGACGGCAGGTGTCCACGGAGGTCTTGGGCAAGACTTCCAGGTTGTCTTTGAGATCGTAGGACAGGTATCCGAAAAGGCCTGCTCCCACCGGCTCGGGGAACTCGGTGTGGGGGCAGTGGAGCGTATCCAGAATCCGGCGAAGGACACGAAACGGATCATCCGCCAAAGATAGGCGTTCTTCGCGAGTGGTGATGACGACTTCTCGGTGGCGCCCCGACAAAGACAACCAGGGTTTCGTTGCCAATATGTGATATCTTGCGCAGTCCAGGTTTCCACCACTTAACAAGACAACGGTCCCCGGAATGTCGGTGAAACGATGGGCAAAATCCGGGAAGGATTCTTCCAGTTTCAACGGTTTTTGGTAAAGACCCGTTATTTTCCCGCAGAGACTCCTTAGTTCTTCCATATATCAACGCACAACAAAGCTGTTTCGGTGATTTCGAACTCTCCCCGGTCTTTTCGTAGCGAAAATCCGGTCGTCGCGGGTATTTGAAAAGGCCGGAATTCGATGAAATGAGCGGGACGGACTTTCCGCCAGGGGGCCAAGAGCAAGGAAGTTTTCTATGAGGGTATACCCATGCTGGGTCATAAAGCTTTCGGGATGAAACTGTATTCCGTGAACCGGAAATGTCCGATGAGAAATCCCCATGATGACCCCGTCCTGCGTCCAAGCGGTGATGGACAGATTCGCCCCCGCTTCTCGTGCCGGGGGGGAAATGACCAGAGAATGATAACGGGCGACTCGGAACGGAGACGGCACATTTGTAAAAATTCCGTTTGCAGAATGAAAAACATCGCTGGTCTTCCCGTGCATGGGCTGTCGTGCCCTGATTGTTTTGCCGCCAAAAACTTCATTGATGCATTGCATACCCAGACAAACCCCCAAGGTGGGTATTTTTTGACACAGGCTTTCGACAATATCACAAGAAACGGCTGCATGAGCGGGATCCTTTGGGCCTGGGCTGATCACTAGATAGTCGGGGGAAAGGTCTCGTGCCTGCGGCAATGAGATCCGGTCATTGCGAAAAACGGATATGGAAAGATCATACTGGGAAAACATCTGTACAAGATTATACGTGAATGAATCATAATTGTCGATGACGACGAGTAAAGCCAAGACCCACCCCAAAAAGAAAAGACCCCCCAAACAGTCGAGTCTGGGTGGCCTTTGCCTATTACATAACTCGCATCACGTAGACGTAGCTGGTTTTCAATACGCTTCCGTCACATAGCCGGAAAGGGGGTTCGAAGTCAAGGAAATAGAACCAATTTGCGTGAGCCTGCAGGGGAGGCGATCTATTGAGGGCTATAGTTCCAAGGCCACCTTGCCGATAGGATATTCGAGTCTAAATGACATAAGAAATCGGTCGCGGCTTCTCGAGTGTACGTGCATCTTTTCTGCCGGCCATCTCCCGACCAGAGAGAGCAGAGATTTGCGCCGGGGATTACAACGGCATTGTGGGAAGTCCAAAAGGAGAATCCGCACGGATGTGGCGGGTTTATCTTTTCCCCTATCCGCTCCGGCTTGAAAGGGCGATCTGCTTGGTTTGGTTGTTTATGTTGATTGAGTAATCTTTCATGAAATCCATTCCAAGGATGCCATCAAAGTGATTCTCAGAGCCAAACGGAGGATCCGCTATCGCAATCGGGAAATCGTATTTCTTTAAGTCACCCACCTGTATGGAATCCAATCGCCCCCGCTGTGCATTTACATCCATGGCTAGTGTTCTGAGCGTTATCGGGTGGCTTTTGGGATCCCGTAACTGAAGCCGGCGGGCAACATCTTCGGCGATAATGGTAATTCCCGCCCCGGTATCGACCAAAAGATGAGCGGTGTAAAACCCGTTTAATACAATGGGCACGCTAATGTGTCCGTTTACGGTCTTGTACTCGACAATGGTTAGTATTTCTTCTCCGCTTTCAGTGTTGGGCGTATCGCCCGATTCTTCCTCACCGGCAATTTCTTCCCCTTGTGCGTCCTGACCTTGTCCGGATTCCGTTTCCTCTCCTGCGGTCTCTTGGGCGATGCGGTCATACAACCGCTCGACATCCGCCAGGGAATAGTATACATAAATATCATACGTGCGCCGCTCCTGTTCGGACGCATGCTTCAAGAAGGATTCAAAATAATCATCCGCCAGCTCATACCGCGCTTTGCGAAAATAAATGGCTCCCAGATGAAATGCTGCCGGCGCGAACTCACTGTCTATGTCCAGCGCCGTTTTGTAACATTCAACTTCGTTTTCTGAGTCATCGTCAAGCGCTCGTCCTCTCTCAAACCATTGCTTGGCAGTTTCCAGCTGCCCTTCTGCCTCTTGTGGGGCAGGGGGATACTCTGACCTTTCCCGGGGCGCCGGTTGAAAGGCGGGTTGTTCCGAGTCGGACCGAGGCTTCTGAGAAGTGCCCTGGTCGACAGACTGAACCCGGGATTCCGTGTTCCGCACCACATTGGCGTCGATGGCCCGTTTCTGGGTTGTTCGCCGTGATGTTTCCGTTTGGTTCCGGGCGGTCTCAAGGGGAGGGGAAGAGGTGGAGGAAAAATAATTGGCTACAACCAAACCCACCAGCAAGATCATTACGGCGGTGGCGCCAAGTTTGTAAAACCGTGTCTTTTTCTTGCGGGCATACTTCTTGATGTTGATACCGCACAGGGCACAGTAAATGTCATCCGGTTGGCTGAATCCACATTTTGGACACTTCATCTGGTAAATCCTGTCCGATTAGGCAGGTTCAGGGATATTCTTTATGCGGTTTCCACAATACCCACGTGTTTGCCTCAAAAAGGCCGAATCCCGGACTTGAGCTTTGTAGATAACCGTTCCCGAAGTCGCAGACAGATCCTAATTTGCCCGTTAGGCTATCAGTTGGCTAGGGTCTTGTCAAGAATTTCAATAAGTAATGGCGATTTTCCGCCGGTAGCTGCAACTGATAACGCAACCAAAACGCTGCCCGTAAAGCCTCGGGCGGCGTAAACGGGATGGGTGTGGGAAAACGTGTCTGCACCGGTGTGTTGGAATTAGGCCCGACGTCGTCGCAAGTACAAAAAGGAAACAGATTGTCAAGATTGACACAGGAAATCCGATAAGGCTGATTAGATAGTGCCCATCCATGAATCGGTTTTTGAGGGCTGCCGGGGTGCAAAGAGTGTCGTCACTGGCGTTTCATTGTTTTTGTCCTAACTGCCTGAACATGTGGAGATGAACCTATGGAGATTACAAAGGCAAAAGAGCAAGCTGAGGACCTCGTTGTCCGGTTGCGAGAATTGGTTAGTACCCTTTGTCGCTCTATGCCCACGGCTGAGCGGGAAGCCCAACGGGAACAGCTTAGAATTATCGGGGAGTCGATAAGCCACCTGGAAAACAAAAGCGTCCCTGTTCCCGAAGAGCTTCAGAACCTGAAGGGAAAACTGGAAACCCAAATACAATCGGCGGAAAAACATCAAGTGCTTCTGTTCTTTGTTAAAGAACAACTCTCTGAGGTTGTGGCCGAAATTGGGCAAACCGTTCGTAAAGGGCCCAAATACGACCTGGAAGAGAAGCAGGCTTAATCGGGCCCGGCGGGTGTTATCACCCAAACAGACCCAAACAGACCAAACAGCCGGGCGGTTTCCCGGTGGCTCCAGACTCGATGGTTCAATTTGACGATTGCCTTGTTGGGCATAGATCTTGCTTGGTGTTTCATTGTTCTGCAACACCGTTAGGGGTTTGGAAACCGGCAATCAGCAGTCGTGACATTGGTCGGCTTTTAGAAATCACTGAAAATCCGGCCCATATAAGAACGCCCATTGTGGGATACGGAACATCTTATGTCGGCACAGCAGCGCATAAAGAACTTGGTCAAAGAAGGAGACCTATACAGGCAACAAGGCCTCTTGATGCAATCTAGGGAGACCTATCTAAAGGTCTTGAAGCTCTTGGACAATGGGGGAGACGGCGCCGGCCGAAAAAAACTGGTGGACGCCATCGCTACCCGGATTCAAGGCGTGGAAAGGGATCTGGAATCCGATAAGGCAGACGATGGTCGTCCCCAACTTTCCGAGGATGTCCAGGATCTTATACGAAACGCCTTTTCTTTTTCTTCTGACAAGGACAAGGCGGCAGTTGAAGGTGTAATCGCCCTGGCGAAGTTCGGCCAGTATGAACGGGCACTGGCGGATTTTCGGGCCCTTTTGAAAAAAGGGGTTATGCCGCTGGTGGTCGCAAAAAACATCCTCCGGTGTCATTTGGCCCTTTCATCACCGAATGAGGCCATCGACCAGTATGAACAGTGGCTCTGTTCCGACAGATTGTCGAAACAAGACCTGGGTAACCTGAGGGTCTTTTTGGGAAACATTCTGGAACGACGAGGCATTGAAGCCAATTTGCCGGTCGTTGACGAAGCACCGGCGGAAGAGTCGCATGGTGCGGGCCAGGAAAACGAATTCTTGGATATCTCCTCTGTGGGGGTAAAGCTGACTGCCGGGCCTGAAAAGGGGCAAATGGTGGAATTTGACGTTACCTTCCAGTCGGGCAATGTGATCAGCGTGGTGGTGCCCGCCAGTCAACAAGAAGTGGTGACCAGCCTTGAACCTGGTACCGGCTTGTCGGACATACAGCTTTTTTCCCCCATTGCCATTCTGAAAGGGAAGGGCGTTGTTTCGGGAAAAACCAAGATCAAGTCCGGCCCCCAAGAAGGAGACTACATGTTTGACATTAAGATTCAAAGTGCCTAAGCCAACAAGCATAGGCAGCGTGCCTAGACAGATCGGCAGTCCAAAGCCTTTTCTGGATCTGGGATGGGGGATTCAGGGTAAACGATATGGCGGTTTTTAATGCCAAAAACAGGGTAATCGAGTGCAAGCTTGTTTACTACGGTCCCGGCCGGGGCGGAAAAACTACGAATCTTGAATATATATTCAAAGCCTTCCGTAAACAGGCCACCGGAGAAATGGTTTCTGTAGATACCAAGGGAGATCGTACCCTCTTCTTTGATTTTTTGCCCATGGGGTTGGGAAAAATTAGGGGGTGTGATATCAAGGTGCAGCTGTATACCGTTCCCGGACAGGTGAAATATGGGTCTACCCGGAAGATGGTTCTCAAAGGCGTGGACGCGGTGGTCTTTGTGGCCGATTCGCTGGAGGTTCGCCGAAAAGCCAATTTGGCGTCTTTGAAGGATTTGCAGCAGAATTTGGCAGAACAGAGTATGAGCATTTTTAAGGTTCCGCTGGTACTTCAATACAACAAGCGTGATTTGGAAGGCGACGGGATGCCGCTCCTGCCCGTGAAAACGCTCGAGCGGGATTTGAACAGTAAGCTTAGAGTTCCGTCGTTCACGGCAAGCGCTGTGGAGGGCAAAGGAGTGGGCGATTGTCTGAAGCAATGCCTAAAGTTGACGTTGCACCAACTTCAAAAGGAACTTAATTGGGCCAAATAAGCGGATATGATGTCGGAAAAATCGGTCCTCGCAGGAGCGCTGAGTTTTGTAAGTCTTTCAGATTGCTTCCAAATACTCGGTGGTAACAACAGCACAGGTACACTTCAACTCACCAATCCAAACATTCCCACCCCCGGCATCATCTATTTCATAGAGGGTAACCCGGTGGATGCGACCTCCGGGTCCTTATCCGGCATAGAGGCGATTTACAGCCTTTTCGGCTGGGTCGACGGGTCCTTCCGCTTTATCGAAGAACCGGTATCCAGGCCTGTTGCTATTACCAACAGCAGAATGGAAATTGTTCTCGATGCCATGCGAATGCTTGACGACGGTGTCACCAAACGTGTGGGGGGGGCGTTTTCCCAGGAAAATGTTGACACTTTGGGAGATGCTGACAGGGCGACGACAACACGGGAACCGCCGGTGATCAAAGGCCCCTTTGTCGATTACATGTATGTTGTGGATGAGGAAGGCTTTCGCGATGGGACCAAGATTGTCACCGAAGGGGGGCACGGCAACTGGATTTGGGTCATATTGGAGGGGATGGTCCAGGTGACCCGTGAGGTGCCGGGCGGCACACTCGATTTGGCCCGGCTCGGGGAAGGATGTTTTATCGGGACCGTCATTTCTTTTGTTGAACGGCATTACATGAGAAACGTGACCGTCACCGCCGTCGGAGACCTGCAGGTCGGTGTGTTGGATACCCAGCGTCTTTACCAGGAATATATTGCCTTATCTAAGGAACTCCAGACGTTGATTGTAAGTCTCGACGGGCGATTGCAAAAAATCACCGATCGAGCCGCGGCCCTGTACGAGAACAGAAATAACGGCCTGACACTGCCTGAAAAAAAGAAACTGGTTCTGAAGCAGGGTAGTCCCAAAGAAGGCGGATATGCCATTAATCAAGGGAATGCCTATTTGGTGACACAAAAAGGCAATGGCTATCGCCCATTAATATGTCTGGAGGCGGGAGATATTTTTGGAAATATTCCCTTCATTGATGCGGGCCTGGAACCTCGAAACGCTGCTGTGGTGGCATCTGAGGATTTGAAGGTCAGCCGAGTTGACACTCAGGTGCTCCAACAGGAATATAAACAACTGCCGGCAATATTTAGAAATCTCATGGAAGGGGTTTGCACCTGTGTTTCCATGACGACTCACCTCATCAACGGTTTGTAGGCAGGTATCGCCGGCCACCTTTATTCTTCCCACATAAAACTTTCATGCCTCTCGTCGGGTGTTTCGCTTCCAGGCCGTATATCTTAGAGCGTTAAGATTGACGTCGCGACCTTTCCGAGTCATTATATGTTGTTGACAATGGAAATGTCTTCCATATTATTGAAAACAGTCGGGATAGTCTTGACA
>CAZHHS010000073.1:0-9338 GCA_964532395.1 uncultured Desulfobacterales bacterium
ACAAATTTTTGGCGGGTTTCAATAAAGAGACCGTTGACACTTACGTTCTTGATGGAACCCTTAAAGGCCCGACCTTCGGCTGCGTAGTCCACCGGAACGGAACACGATTTTCTGGGATGGACTCGTTTGTTTCCGTATTGCCATTCCTTTAACATGTCGAAAAGCTGCCGTTTTTCACCTTCAGGCAGATTATCGACAGTGTCCACAATCTCCCCTAGCCGCTTTTTCAATCGCTGGGTCAGCTTTATGTCCTCAAGGTGCCGTACCGTCGTTGTCACAGGGACCTCCGAATCAATGGGTTGTTCTTGGAGGCTTTGCAACATGCAATATTCGTGCAAACATAGGCCTATCCTGCCCGGCGGGCGGATCCACGCCCCCCCCGGCTGTAAACCCCGGTTGGTCGAAGCTTTTCCTCTATTCAAGGCACGGATTCGTTTGTCCATTGCAGCGATTATAGACAGATCGGACGACCTTTGTTAATAGATTGGGGCAGGATAAGCTTTTCGTTCGCCCTTCTTATCTATCCACGAACGAGATTTCCCGCGAGGTGACAAAATGATTCACCCTGAACGTATTCGACACGGCAATGACCATCGCACGAAGAGGGGACGGTATGTACTTTACTGGATGCAAGCCGCCCAGCGGACCGTTTTCAATCACGCCCTGGAGTTCGCGGTTCGCCAAGCCAACAAACTCGGAGTGCCGGTGGTCGTGGTGTTCGGTCTCACGGACCGATTTCCTGAAGCCAATATCCGGCATTACACCTTTATGCTTCAAGGCCTCTCAGAAGTGCGGGCCGCTCTTTATTCACGAGGCATCCCCTTTGTGGTCCGCCATGAATCGCCCGAACTTGCCGCCGTAGAATTGGCCGCAAATGCCTGCATCGTTGTAACAGACGTGGGATATTTGAAAGTGCAGCAACGCTGGCGCAAATTTGTGGCCGAACATGTCAAGTGTCCCTATATCGAAGTGGAAACGGACGTGATTGTCCCTGTCGCCGTGGCTTATGACCGGGAGGCATACACGGCGGCCATATTGAGGCGAAAAATCACCCCGCACCTCAAACGCTTCCTGGTCCCGCTCGAAGAGGCACCTGTAAAAAAGGACGGGCTCGGTCTTTCGCTCAAAGGCATTGACATACAGGACCTTCCGGCGGTTCTCGGCGAACTCTCTTTGGACCGGAGTGTCTCCCCTGTCAAAATGTTTTACGGCGGCCGGGAAACGGCAACGCGGCTGCTTGATCGGTTCATCAGGAATAACCTGACATATTATAAGGACCACCGCAATGATCCGAGCACGGATTACGGGTCCCACATGAGCCCATACCTTCATTTCGGTCAGATTTCCCCTTTGGAAATCGCCTTGAAGGTGCGCGGGGTCCGAGGCAAACACCGGGAAGCAAAGGAAGCCTATCTGGAGGAATTGATCGTTCGGCGCGAACTGGGGATGAACTTTGTCCGTTACAATGTCGGGTATGATTCCTTCCGGGCCCTGCCCGATTGGGCCAGGCAAACCTTGGCACATCATCGTCAAGACCCACGTTCATACACGTACGATGTCCCAAGTTGGGAAGAAAGCCGTACGCACGACACCTACTGGAATACGGCCCAAAGGGAGATGGTCATAACGGGAAAAATGCATAATTATATGCGCATGTATTGGGGGAAGAAAATTTTGGAATGGAGCAAAACACCTGAAGACGCTTTTCAAACGGCCCTCTACCTGAATAACAAGTACGAGTTGGACGGACGAGACCCCAACAGTTTCGCCGGCGTTGCCTGGTGTTTCGGAAAACACGATCGCCCCTGGGCGGAGCGCCCGGTTTTCGGCAAGGTGAGATACATGAACGCCGCCGGCCTTCGACGAAAATTCGACATCGATTCCTACGTAAAACGAATTGCATCCCTTGCCGATAAAAAGACCATACAAGGAAGAAATGAAAAAATTTCAAACTCTTAAAAAGGAAGCGGATCCGCACGGGGGTGTGATTACCGGATTCTACTTACCCTCATTGGACACGAATCGTGTGACGGAATTGTGGCAGTTTAATATGGGCGCTATGACTAGCGCACAGCTCAATCCAGTCATGGAACAAAAGATCTTCCTCCGAGCGAGCAGAGCCAGCGGTTGACGGGACTGATTATATGGCATATCATTCTTATTCTTGTTTTCAATTATCGTTTTGTTCTGATTCCTGTCAAACAGGACTTACGAGGCGTCTACTTGTCGAAATGCGATTTAAGTGCTTTTTTAGTCATTTCGAACGAGATCAACCTTAGGATTATATTCGGAGTCGGGAGAGGAGATAACGCGTGATCGGACTTGCAATTCCGTATGCGGTATTGGGAGGCCTGGCGACGTATGCCGTCATGGTCGAACGACATATCGTCCTTGTAAACAATTATCGGATTCCCGTACCCAACCTGCCGAGTGAGTTTAACGGTTTCAAAATCGCCCACTTGACCGACCTGCATTGCGGCTTCCTGGTTTCTTTGGAGGCGGTGCAAAATGTGGTGGAAAGAACGAACCGTCTGGCCCCCGACATGATCGTCTGCACGGGGGACTACGTCCGGGAGAGGAAAAGTAGGAGAAAGATGGATCAGGTCTGGCCGGTACTTTCCAAACTAAAGGCCGAAAGCGGAGTCTTCTCGGTATTGGGCAATCACGACCATTGGGCCGACACGGACCGGTCGCTCTATTGGCTGGAAAAGACTGGGCAGAACTTACGAGGCAAGGTCAAGGGCATTGAACGCAGCGGAGAGCGAATCTGGTTGGCAGGTGGCGGCGATCTCTGGGAAGATCACATAGAATTCGACGACCTGCTTCAAGATGTTCCGGAAAAAGACTGCCGGATCGTCTTGGCACACAATCCCGACAGCGCCGACTCCGACTTCAATACCCGCATTGACCTGATGCTATCGGGACACACCCACGGCGGCCAGGTAAACCTACCTATTGTGGGATCGCCGTTTCTATCCATAAAAAACAAAGATTATACGAGCGGACTTGCCAGGTCCAAGAAAGACCACCTGGTTTTCGTATCCAAAGGAATTGGGTGGGGATTCTATCCTGCCAGATTCAACTGTTTCCCGGAGATAGCCGTACTTGAACTGGTATGCCGGAACAACGGCACTAGGGCTTTGGTCGAGTAGTATGCCTTCCCGAGTCACCGGCAAAATGGATTGGGGCCGGCTTTAAGTAGCTCACAAACACATGCTGGCCCTCATCGACTTGATGGTGGCCCGCATAAAGATCTTGTTTAGTAGAAAGAGGTAGTCTAAGGCCTGTTAGAAGCTGTGAATCATAACTCTCTTGTCGATATCAAGTTGTCCCCGTGGCCCAACCCCCAACTCCTCCAGAGATTGACCGGCCCTTGGCATGAACCGGAACATGGTTCGGTCTCCCTTGGCCGTCATGGCTGCTTAGAACCAAGGTCTTTAGCTGCTATCCGCACCTCCCTGCCGGAAAGGCATCAACGGACGATTGTCGAGGTACTTGCCAAAACGGTCCAGGACTGCTCGGACATGGACTCGTAATAGGCAACGAAGCGGTCAATTTCCTTTGCCTGCTGTTGCTTCAGGTTTTGCGCCCAGCGGAAGGCAATCGGCTGATACAAGAGTTCGGCCCGGACATTGAAAGGACCTCGGTCTGGATCGACTGGGATACGATAACGGATGGTGTCCCCTGCACCGCTGAAATTTGCATCATCAGCTGCTTGCCCATGAACCATGACATCCGTCACGGCGGTGGTTTTATCAAAGCCCTTCGGTAGGATCCGGTTGTCCTTTATGAAACGGATCGCCTCGATCAATCCCGTGGTTACATGATCATCCGGGGTAGCCATGATGGCCTCATAAATTTGTACCTGGTCTGTGCTATCTATCTGGTCATGGTGTTTTTCAAAGCGTTTCTTGTCCGCGTCGTTGATGTTGCCCCGGATCGATCCGTCCGGATTTACTCTCCCCGATTCAAAAACGGTGCGACCTTGAGCGTCGCTGACTTTAAATCGAATCCATGCCCGTCTGGACGGATAGGCCGTCGGAAGTTTGTGGCCGGCCAGGTTGGTCACGGTTACCTCCGCCGTCAGCGTGTCGGAAGCGTTGTCGACCCGTGCAAACGCGATCCGTGCTGTATTCGTCTTCAGGTGAGTTTCTGTCTCTTTTGAAGCCAGAGTCAGATCCTGGGACAGGGCTGACACGCCCAGCTCATTCCGATAGCGGTTAAAGATCTTGGGCATAAAAAAGTTCCCCCCCCGAAAGACATGGCGGGAGAAATCCTCTCTTAGCTGTCCCATAACCGAGGAGATGTGCATCTTGTCCGTAAGCAGTGGCATGTGACAGGACTGACAGCTATCACGCCCTTCATAGGCGCTGTGTTTCCACTCCAGATACGGGACTTGCTCGGGAAGTGTACCCAGCACTTCACCGTCGGGCCCCCGAGTATGCGTATAGAGGGTATGGCAGGAAGCGCACAGGGCCGAGTCTTGCACATGGTCCGCCATGGTCGGCTCCATTTGAGAAGCGGACTGCATGATCCTCGAGCGCCCCCGGTCGATGTCATAGGGACCGAAGATCGGACGTCGACCAAGCGGGGTGGTGCTGTCTACGACAAACCCGGCGGTAAAACTTTCCTTAGTCCCCAACTTGTCTTCTTGGATCTGATGGCACATGGCACACGAGACGCCATCGGCGGCCAACCGGCCGGCTAGTCCCCTGGTGGGGAGGATCGGCAGATAGGCAAAAACACTGCCATGCCGATTGCGAATCTTGGACCGGTAGCGGGCCATGGGCATGTGACATGCCGAACATTCGTCTTCAATGCGCTCTTTGGCAGACGGGTGGGCCAAGGTCTCCCGCCGTACCGAGGCCTGCCAGTAAGGATCCCGAGAGGAATGGGCCATCAACGATGACTGCCAGTTTGCGCCAATGGAAACGTCCAGGCCCGATTCGGTGATGAGGTTGTTGTGGCAAGCAAGGCAGACATCCGACGTCACAAATATCTGAGCGGGTGGATTCCGGCCATCGGCTGACTGGGCCGCGACGGGAAGTGTAACGGTCAGCAACACGATGACCCAGGCCAGTAAAACGCACGGGTGGGAGCGTCTCTTGGATCTCCCACATTGATACAAAGATCTGCCCTCTGGTGGGTATGTTGTTTTTTTCGGGGCCCCACAAGTGACATAAGACATAAGGGGACCGACACTGGTCCCCTTGCCTTTGCGAGCTGCTATGAGGCTTCGGGCTTGTTTAAAAACGATCAAATCAAGATACTGTTTTGGATATAGAAACATCGATTAGCTCCTCTGAGATATGTTGGCCACATGCTTTCAAACCAGACTTGGCCATCTAATCACCACCCCTCAAAAAATCCGCCATCGAACCAATCCCACAGAATGTAGACGAGGTAAGACGTTTCCCGAACATCAGTGTCGTTCAAAGGAATCCGCGCCCCCGCACAAAGTCTGACATGTTGCCGCGTGTTGAGTGGAATCTGCACTTGCGGTACCACATCCCAGTCGGTATCGACGCCGGCTACCATCTCCTTGGAGCCCAGAAGTTCCACCATCGGCGAAATGGCCGTACCGTAGGTGCCGAAAAGAAAGGTACGACCAAGAACTCCCCTCCAGAAGGCTTTTTCGTTGGTCTTGTCCGTATCGGTAGGCAATGCAAAACCGCCTTGAAACTGGAAGAAAAAGTCCGCAGGGAGAAGCTGCCCATACGACAGATAAGGTTCGAACACGGTGGTGTCAGACCCGAACCCTTCATCTTCGTCTCCGGTAGGCAAAAAAACCTCCGCCCCAAGACTCACAATGGCCCCGGTGTCCAGGCTGTGATACATAACCCGTTTCACAGCCACACCGATGTCCCCGACGCTGGAGGTCCATTCTGTCCCGTGGCCATCAGATTTGGGCTGCTCGCTCCAGCCAAAGGGGAGGATGACTTCGACCTGGTTGCGAGCACCAAAACGCTGTTCATAGATGAGTTCGTTTTCGATACGATCCTCTTGATCCGTGTTGATCGAGGATGACAGAACCAGTTCATCTTCAGGGTAGGCCTTGGTGGTGACCAAGGGCCGGGGCAGATTGAATTCGCCGCGCGGCCACTCCTTGTTGTAACAAAAGGTACGGATATGATTCATAATTTTCATGATTTGCACCCTGGATAGCGCGTCCCCGAAAGCCGGCATCATGGGGTCAAACCCCCTGGCAGGTCCCCCTTCGGCAGCGACATAGTACCAATCACCGTTTGGTTCCCGGGCGGCAAAGTCACAATCCGTAAAATCGGGAATCGGAGTGTCAAAGCCAACCGTACTCGACGGAACACCCGTGCCGTCAGACCCGTGACAGGCTGCGCAGGCCTCTCTGTAGAGCTGCTTACCGGTTTTTGCATTTTCATTTTGCAGGCTCCCCCAGGCAACGGAAGAAACAAGAAGCAGCCCTAATGTGAAGCCGGCAACAGCCGAGAATTGGTTGGTCCACGTACAGACAAGTCGTGCAGGCATAGAAACTCCTTCCTAGGAATGACATCTGCGTGCCTTCTATCTCTCACAATTCCAATTCCTGAAGGTAGTGGAGAATAGCCGGACGAAGTGCCTCAGCCGCTGAAAGTGCTGATAAGTATACTGGACATACAAGTTAGAAAAGAAAACAGTCAGGATCAATACTGTAAAATATGTATTTTGGACTACGCACCGTTTCAGTGTAATAAATTCGACCTCTTAGAAATCAAGACAGGGCCGCGCTATGCAACCGATATGTGAAGATTATTTACTACTTTAAATTTTCCTCCGTATACATAGACAACTCGATCATACGTTCCAACAGGTCGTCCTGGTGCAGCCCGGGATAGTTGGCAAGCAGCAATTCTTTGCAAAAAAGGCGACAAATATAACGCAGCTTCCGCGCCTTCCGTTTTCCGGCATACACAAAATCTCTGTGCCCCTTGTTAATGATAACGACATTCTTGTTCGCGTCGTACTTGGAACGCCACATTTCTCCTGGGGCCCGACGAAAGGTGTATCCGGGCAGTCCCTTTCGGGCGCCATCCGCACCGGCCGGCTTTTCAATCAGTGAATCCGTCACTGTGATCAGTGCCTCACCGGAAACTTCCGTTTCCCCCTGGCGAACGACAAGCCGTAATGTCGCCAAGCACGGCTCGGCAGGCGCTGTAAAGGTAACGGTCTTGCCATCCGCCTGGTCGAGTGTGCCGTCTCCCTCCGTAATTTCCCATCGATATGTAAGCCCATCCAAGACCACCCGCTTCGACCGATCCCTGCAAAGAGCGCGAAGTCTTTTTTGTTTATCTACGGAAATCACGCTTGTTTTGGGCACGATCATGGCACTAAAGAGCGGACCGGCAAATTCGAAGAACGCTCTTTGCTCATCATTTCGCTCAGAACTCGCTGACGGTTCGCTCACGCCGGGCACAACGTCTTCCTGCCGGGCATATTCATGAGATCCGTTCGCCGAGGCCACCGTCGCACGCGCACCCGCTTTCTTCGAGCCCCGCCTACCATGGATATCAAACCAGTCATATTCTTCTTTTGGCAGACTCAAAAACGCCTCCCGCAAAGCCCGCTGGACTTTCCGCAACGTTTGCCGACTCGATCGTTCTTCTTCGGCCCTGCGCTGTTCTTCGATTATCCGTTCCAGCTGTTCTTCGACAGGTTCCAGAGCCCGACACAACGCTTCAAAGCGATCGTCATGGATGACACCGTGACGGGTTCCCGGCGTCAAATTGACAAAAGGCGCATCCACAATACCTTGAAGGTATCCGGTATTCCAGGGCGCTTTTTGAAAAACATCCAGGTCTGTGATGGATGGCAGAATCCTTGTGCCCTGTCGATACAGCCCGACCTGGTTGCCTGCCTCCGGTGTGTTTAAATAGAGTTCAAGATAAACGTCGCCAAATCCTGAATCAGACGGCTGCAAGTCGTGAAGCAGTCGGCCCGTGAACTGTCGCGGGACCACCACATCTTCTGTCCGAGCCGTTCGATCGATGACTTTGATTATAACGCCCGAATCTCTGATCCGGTCCCGAAGTTCAGAGGAAAGATAACGCTGGATCTTCTCCCCCGTAAGGGAACGGAGTCCGGTCAAAACGGGATGAATCTCCAACTCGGTACCCTTTATTGGAAAAAGCACGCGTTTCTTTGAGAGCCTGAATTCTTGGGTCCCTCTGGCCATGTGCATCTGATATGTACCACCGTCTTCGCCGGAAGACGTGAGTTTTAGATGTTCACCAACAGTCCAGAAACTTAATAGACCGATCCCGAATTCGCCCTGGATGCCTTCTATTCCTTTCTCTTTCAGTTGCCGCTTGATGGAATCGCAGATATGTGTCGCCACATAATGGAAATCGGGCACGCCGCTGTCGTCTTTGGGAACACCTTCCCCATCATCGTCGATCTTAAGGTAAAATGCCCCTTGCTTTTTGCCTCTCGTAATACAAATGTTTTTCGCCCTTGCATCAATACTGTTTTCCACAAACTCGGCCACCGCTTTGAGGGGATTCGATTGAGAGCTGGCAATAATCGTGATCGCGTTCCAGTTGTCACCGATGCGCAGTTTGCCGGTTTTGTCACGGTTCCTTTTTCGACTTGATTTTTTGGCCACTTCAGGTTCTCCTTACCTTATGCGACGAGGCGATCTGTCGCGCCCACTTTTCTACCTCTTCGATCACTTGACCCATATTCATGGTCCGAACCACCCGATTCTCGACGACCAGATTGCCGTCGATCACCACATCTTTTACGTCCGACCCCTTGGCGATGTAAACGAGATGGGAATTCGGGTCGTACATGGGCGTCCAGTGGGGTTTGGCCGTGTCAATGGTGATGATATCCGCACGTTTTCCGACTTCAATCGAACCGATCTCATTTTCAAGACCTACGGCAACGGCGCCCCCTTTTGTCGCCAAATGTAATACGGTACGGGCATCCAACACCGTGGGATCCTGTTGGTTCACCTTGTGCAACTTGGCGACAAAATCCATTTCCTGGAACATGTCCTGGTTGTTGTTACTGGCACAGCCATCGGTCCCCAGTCCCACCACAAGCCCGGCTTTTAGAAATTCTGGTAGAGGAGCCACTCCGGAAGCCAATTTCATCTCGCTTTCCGTGGTCACCGAAACACCTACGTCATTATCCCGAATCAGCCGCATGTCTGCTTCACTTGCCCAGACCGCATGCACCGCCAGGGTCTTGTCGTTTAACAGACCAATCGCTTCCAGGTAGGCGAAGGGAGAACGGCCGGTCTTTTCTTTTATTTTTTCGGCCTCACCCTTGGTTTCGGCCACATGGATTTGAAGCAGGCACCCCGCTTCATCGGCGGCATCTCT
>CAZHHS010000074.1:0-9312 GCA_964532395.1 uncultured Desulfobacterales bacterium
GTTTCGCACAAGTCACGGCCGATATATAATGAAAAATTGAGTAAAAATATGCTTATTTTGGGTAACTTTGTTCCTCGAAGGAGAGTGTCTGCGGCGTAATACAACCTATTGGCTTATATAGGAAAAATGATGTGGAGAAGTGAAGGACTTGAGAAACCCGAAAATGCGAAAAAGCCGCCTCGGGGAATGGTTCCAGCAAGGCATGGGAATTACCTGGTGGGACGCTTCCCATATTCGGCGATTCATTTTTTTTGGGTAAAAGTGACGTGCGGAGTAGAAAATGGTGTCAGTTTTTTGACGTTTCCGTCGAGCAGGTTCGCCAGTCCAACATCTATTCAGGGTAGTTTCTTTGTGCTGATTTCCAGTTCATCTTCTTCTGGGACATTCTCCAATAAGACTGTTCGGGCCAGTCCTTTTCCCGGTTCCGTAAATAGCTTCGTGTCGATAATGTCTTTGAGGCGGTCCTGGGGGGTGGCCCGCACTTTTTGCTGCTCTTGTATGTTTACAATGAGATCCGCATCATAGATGATTTTAAAATTTAGGGTTTCTTCGGACCGCGGACTGTGATGATGACCGATAATATCTAAGACTTCCGTAATAAGTTCGGTTCCTGCGCCTAACTCTGCAAGAATCGTTTTGGCGATGGGTGGTCCCTCCTGGTGTTGATACCGAGCAGCGGTGCTGTTATATTTTTTCTCCGCTTCAGGGATCCCGATGTCGTGCAGATAGGCGGCACAAATGATAACGCCCAGGTCGCCGCCGGCTTCGGCGGAGATTTTTTCCGCGTACCCGGCAACCTGGTCAGCGTGGGCAATGCGTTTAAAGTCTGTTCCAAAATATCGCCGCATGGCTGCAGCCACCCGGTCTTTTAGCAAGTGTTCCCGGCTCTCCGCAGGTTCTCCCGGCACGTCCTCGATACAGTGTTTGGCGTAAGGGCAATGGGCCACACAACCCAAATCAAGCCGGGGATTGGCAAATCGATGCCCACAGGCCGAACAGGTCCGTTTCGGGTCGTCCTTAAAGAATTCCACATGTTTGCCGCATGCAGGGCAGGCGGCTTCAAATATCGCCCCCGGCTTCCAGTAACGGGTATCCTGTCCTGGACACTTCATTTTTGAACCTCAACCCTTGATGACGTCATAGAAAAAAATGCCATATACCGTCACTTCCGCGAAGGTGCGAGTCTAGAAGTATATGCACGGGATCCCGCTATTTCAATGCTTTTGTTCAAAAACTGCTGGATTCTCGCCTAATGAAAAGCTACGCTACTGGGAGTGGACCCATTTAGAGGGGGCTCGAGGCGGTGAAAGCCAACCAGACCCACATCTTGGTTCGATTCGGTTGTATGTTTCAGGTGGAGCAATACAAAAGCGCCGGCCTGGGGCGGGTCAAATCGATGGGATTGAGAACCTGGGTCGAAGACCTTTCCATCCCTTCAACGGGTCGCCGCACGGCGTCGCTTGTCTGTCCGGTCTGCCGGCGCGGGTTCCATGTGAAGGTTCGGAGCCGAAGACGCACCCTTTACAAGAAGTACTTCGTTGCCGCTTGCTTTCTTTCCATCGCCCTGGCCGCAATTGCATTTACAGTTTTGACCCCAAAAGGAAACCGCTTGTTTGGCTTTGGCCTGGCTGCGCCGTTTTTGGTGCTTTCTGCCTGGCACGTCGTCAATGCCGTCCGAGGCAGGCTTTCTCCTAATGACGTGGTCTCCCATGTCGCCGGCAAGGTTCATCGGATTTTGGACGAGGGTTGACGGGCGTGCCTTGGTGATCTGTTTGTTGTAATGGCCTGGTTTGAGACAAATCCTGTAACCAGACGTCAACAGCCGCCTTCAAAAGCGTATGAAAAGCTGCAGACCCACCCAGTCCCTTCCGGCCGAACAGGAAATTAATCTCCGACAAAAGCGCCGGCGGGTCGTCCTGGTTTCGGTCGAAGAGAACATCAAAGGCCGCCAGATTAATGCCGGTTTTTGAACAAAAGGTCTTAACGCACTGGACGCCTTTCGCCGTTAGTTCCGGGGCCATCTCGTGAACAATGACTGCCCCCCGTCCCACGTTGTTTCTGATTTCTCCCGTCTGGTTTTGGCACCGCCAGTACGTCTTTACCGTCTTGCCGATGATCACTACCCGAAGATCGGCACCCTGATGAGATACAAACCGTTGAACGATAAATCGTTTGGTGGGGTGGAGATGCTCATTTTCAAGCTTTTGGAGGTGTTGTTCCAGCTCGCCGGGATTTCGGGCCAAAAAGACCGCCCAGCCGCCTCCGCCGCGATCTCCTTTCAAGATCAGCGGAAACCGCCCAATGGGTTCTTGGTCGGCCACATGGCGCTTCCTGAATTCCTTTACCGATTCATAGAGTCGGGTTTCAGGATGGTGGGTTTCGAACTTGCGAAACAATTCAACATTGCCGTATTTTCCCTCGAATCCAAACCGATGGTCATAGTTGGGGAATACAGCAGGACAGCATTGTTTCAACGCGGTATACTGGCCACGCTTTACGTGCTGGGTGACGACGACCGCTTGGGCCGACTTGACATGTTGCAACTCTTTGGCGGTGAACAGGTGGGCGGGAGTAAGCCGGAAGTTGGCATCACCTCTGATGCGGGGATGAAACGAAATCAGCATTGTGGATATGGAGTTGTCTTTGTCCGAGTCGGAAAATGTAAACGCTCAGGGGAGTGGCTCCTAGCCTTGTTTTTTAACAAATGCCCCTTCGTTAGCCCATATGACGAGTCCCGTGGAATAAGGAGTTTCCATCTGACTGCGGGTGGGCATGATTCGTATGGTGAATCCGTATTTGCCGGTTTCAGTACAAGGGATTTCCCCTTCGTAGTGATAGCCTCCGTTTTCACCGGGGCCGCGGCTGTTCATGGTAACCGTGTCTTTTTCCGTGAATTCTCCTTCAAAGGTCAGTGGCCCGAAATACAAGTCCACATCCACATCCGACGGTTCCAGTTTGCCCAGGAAGACATCTGCGGTAATCTGAACATGCGTAGAAACGGCTATGGGGACCTCATCGTGAACCATGATATTGCGGATTTCGATTTGATCCCAGTTCGTCATTATTTTCTGCCGCCACTCGGCCAATTGGGTGGCGCCCTTCATATCATCTCTGGCCAGATAAGAATAACGCCGGGCAATGCTTTCGTAGCACTGGGTCTGGTAGTCTTGCACCATGCGATGGCTGTTAAAGGTTGGAGTCAATCCGGTCATGGCCGCCTTCATCTTGTCAATCCATCCGGCCGGCAGATTGTCCGATCCGCGATCGTAAAACAGGGGAACCACTTCTCTTTCCAGCAGGTCAAAAAGTTCTCGGCTTTCCACCTCGTCTTGGAGTTGATGGTCTTCGTAAGTCTCTCCCTGGCCGATGGCCCATCCGTATCGCTGCTCGTAGCCTTCATCCCACCATCCGTCCAGTGTGCTGACATTGAGCACACCATTGGCGACCGCCTTCATGCCGCTGGTGCCACAGGCTTCCAAGGGCCTTCTGGGGGTGTTTAACCAAATATCACATCCCTGTAACATCATGCGGGCCACCCGAATGTTGTAATCTTGCACGAAGACAAACCGGTGTCGGATCTCAGGCTGGTTGGCAAAATGGATGATTCGTCTGATAAGTTCTTTGCCACCGTTGTCATGAGGATGGGCTTTGCCTGCAATGATAATCTGTATGGGCCGTTCCGGGTGGGTAAGGAGCTTGATGAGTCGCTCTTCGTTCAACAAAAGCAAGGTCGCTCGTTTATATTCCGCAAACCGTCGGGCAAATCCAACGGTAAGGATTTCCGGGTTCAATACCCGCTTGGCGGCCCGTAGGTCACGTGCGGAAACCCCGCACCGGGTGAGATGGCAATGGAGCCGCTCTCTGGTGAAAGCCACCAAGCGTTCTCTACGTCTTTCATGGGTTTTCCACAGTTCTGAATCGGGAATACGTTCCGTTTGTCCCCAGATCTTCCGGCTGTCGGGATCCTCAATCCAGTTGGGGCCCACATATCGATTGAAAAGCTCAGCCATATCTTCGGAAACCCAAGAGGGGACGTGAACCCCGTTGGTGATCGGATAGATAGGGATATCTTCGATGGGATTCTTGGGCCAAACCTTGTGCCACATGCGTCTAGCGACCGTGCCGTGCAAACGGCTGACGGCGTTGGCGTGAGATGAAAGTCTCAACGCCAATACGGTCATGGAAAAGGTTTCAGCTTCGTCAAGCGGGTTTTGCCTGCCGAACCCCAAAAAGACCTTGAAGGCGATGCCCAGGCTGTGGACGTATTGACCGAAATAGGTGTAAATCAGTTCCGGAGAGAACATATCATTCCCCGCCGGTACGGGGGTGTGGGTCGTGAAGGCATTGGTAGCGACGACAAACTCCCGGGCGGCATCAAACGACAGACCCCGCTCCGCCCTCAAAATCCGAATTCTTTCTAATGCCGAAAAAGCCGAGTGGCCTTCGTTCATATGGAAGACCGATGCCTCGATTCCCAGCGCGTTCAATGCCCGTACGCCGCCGATGCCCAATACGATTTCTTGCCGAATCCGCATATCCCAATCGCCACCATAGAGGCGTGCGGTGATGTGGCGATGGTGGGCATTGTTTTCCTGGAGATTGGTGTCCAGCAGATACAAAGAGATTCTGCCTACCAAGAGTTGCCATATTTGGATTTTGACGATCTCTTCCTTTATTTCCACTTCCACGGTAACCGGTTTCCCATTACCGTCTTCCACGAGTCGTAGGGGCATGGTGGAAATATCGTTTTCAGGATAGGCCTCTTGTTGCCAGCCATCCGCGTTCAGATACTGCTGAAAGAACCCTTTGTGGTAGAAAAGCCCGACCCCTATGAGGGGTAAATTCAGATCGCTTGCAGACTTCAAATGATCGCCTGCCAGGATACCCAGGCCGCCGGAATAGAGTGGCAGGCATTCGGCAAGGCCGAACTCTGCCGAAAAATAGGCGACACAACACTGTTCTGAGCCTTCATGCGGTGGTTTGGCGGAGAGATACCGTTCCAGCTCCTCACTCGTTCGATCGACCTGAGTTAAGAAACCGGCGTCACGGGCCAGTTCTTCCAGGCGTTGTTGGCTGATGTTGCCCAGCATATACACCGGGTTGTGGTTGGATGAATCCCATAGCTTTTCATCCATGCGTCTGAACAGATGTTGAACATCCTGATGCCAACTGAACCAAAGGTTATGGGCGATCTTTTGAAGGGGTTTGAGTCTTTCCGGAACCCTGGCCAGGACATTGTATCGAAAAATCGGTTTCATGTGTCTCTTCTTTTCTCCAGTAAGGAAGCAATTCTTGATTTCAGTTCGGTAAGGTCATACGATTTGACCACGTAGTAGTCTGCCGCCACAGATTTCACATCTTCCCTGTAAGAATCATAGGCCGTATTTAGAACGATCGGCAGGTTCGGGTACGTGTTTCTCAACTCCTGAAGAAAATCGAGTCCGTCACAATCGTCCATTCGAATATCGAGCACTACCACGGCTGGGTCTTCGGAAGCAATCAGTTCCACGGCTTCATGACATTCTCCGGCCGTGATCACGTCGTAACCCTCATCGGCCAATTCTTCGGCACAAAGTGCTCGAATGCTCTTTTCGTCATCGACTACGAGTATCTTGGCCACGATGTTCTCCTTTCCTGTTAAACTTTGATGGCCGACAAGCTCCTATGCCTCAGTCAAGTGGCCGGGTCTTACCCTATTAGTCAGATGCAAGAAGTACACCCTCGATGAACGAATCGATGTCCCCATCCAGAACTGCATTCACGTTTCCGACTTCCAGGCCGATACGATGATCTTTGACCATTTGATAGGGATGTAAGGTATAGGACCGGATCTGGCTGCCCCAGGAGATTTCTTCTTTTTTGTCATAGTCGGCCTTTTTTTCTTGGGCCTTTTTTTGTTCTTCCAGTTCGTAGAGCCTCGATTTCAACACTTTCAAGGCGAGCGCCTTGTTACGGTGCTGGGACGGTTCTTGTTGGCACTGGACGGTGATATCCGTGGGCAAGTGGACAAGGCGTACAGCCGAACTGGTCTTATTGACATGCTGACCGCCCGCGCCGCTGGCTCGAAAGGTTTCAACCCGCAGATCCTTTTCGTCTATTTCGATGACGACTTCTTCCGTGACCTCCGGATAGACGGCAACCGATGCAAAAGAGGTATGTCTCTTGTGATTGGTGTCGAACGGGGAAAGACGAACAAGCCGGTGGATTCCGATTTCCCCTTTCAGATACCCATAGGCATGGGGACCACTGACGATAAAGGTAATACTTTTCACCCCGGCTTCGTCCCCGGGTTGATAATCAACAATATCGGTTTTGAAGCCCTTTCGTTCAGTCCATCGCATATACATCCGGAAGAGAATGTCGACCCAGTCCTGAGCATCCGTACCCCCGGCACCGGCGTTGATTGACACGATGGCATTGCTCTTGTCGTCTTTGCCATTCAACATCCGCGCAAAGGCCATTCTGTCGGCCGACTTGGATACTGATTCCAGTGTTGCGTCCACTTCTTTAAATGCGGATTCGTCGGATTCCTCGATGGCCAGGTCCAGAAGTACGGCTGCGTCCTCGAGACGGGCCACACATTTTTCCCATTCTTGAACCACTTCCGTAAGGGTGGTCCTTTCCTGCAATATGCCTGTGGTCTCTTCAGGTGTGTCCCAAAAACTACCCTTTGATATCAGTGCTTCTATTTCACCAAGGCGCTCTTTTTTGCCCTCAATGTCAAAGATAACCTCTGAGTTCTTCCAGCCTTTCTTGTAAGGAAATCAGTTTATTTTTTGATTCTACTGACATGGTCGGCCTCCTGCGTTGTAGTGGCGTATGCTATTCCCCGCACGCGAATTAGGGGATCAACCGAGGGGCGTTGACCGTGTGCCCAACGGAAAGATGGAACTCTGTTGAGTCCATAGCCCCGGTTTTCAACCCACTGTAACGTTTGGGAACAACTCACGCGGATCCTTTATTTACCGAACTGATATTTACCGAACCGAGCAGCCCCGATATGCCACGCGGCAAAAACGCCCAAGAGTCCGAGACAGAGCTTTTCGAAAATGAAACCCCAGCTCACATAGAGCGTGTTTCGCTCCATTATGGGCAGTGATTGTGTGAGCACGGCCTCTCGAAACAAGGGAGTTTTTTTAAGCTTTCTTCCCAAAGGGTCAATGAACGCACTGATTCCGGTATTGGCGGCCCGTGCGATGGCCCGGCGCGTCTCGACAGCTCGAAATACTGCCATTGACATATGTTGATAAGGGGCGCTTGACCTGCCGAACCAGGCATCGTTGGTGATGTTTACAAGAAACTGCGCCCCGTTTAAAGCCATTGCTCGACCCAGTTCCGGGAATATCACCTCGAAGCAAATCAATACACCGAACTCGGTTGAGTCTATAGAAAGTACTTGCCCTTTCCGTCCGGGCACAAAATCTCCAACCGCTTGAACAATTTTACCCAGAAACGGAAATAGACGTTTTAGGGGGACATACTCTCCGTAGGGAACGAGATGAACCTTGTCGTATTTGCCGAGGACGCCCCCGTCGGGATTAAGCAAATAGGCACTGTTATGGTAATATACTTGGCCGTTTTCCTTGGCAAAAGACGGGCTTCCAACAAGAAAAGGGGTCTCCGAATCTCGGACCAGGTCTATAAACCGGTCTGTCAGGGGTTGGTCATGGAACAGATAAAACGGCAACGCCGTTTCCGGCCAAACCACAAGACTCGGTTTTTCCTCTAAGATTCTCCGGGTCAGGCGTCCGTATCGTTTCAGCGTTTCCTGCTGGAAAGCCGGATCCCACTTCTTGGACTGATCGATGTTCCCCTGAACCAAGGCCACAGACATCTCGGGTGCTGTTTGTAACAGGGTGTCTAACTGCCGGATACGCCAATGGCCGTAGGCCAGGCAGGCACAGACCAGGCAGACAACTGTCAGTAGTGCCTTCCAGGGGATGACCTGTTTGGCGTTCACGGCTTGCCAAGTTTCAAAGAGCACCAAGTTCACCGCTACGATCAGAGCGGACAATCCATACACGCCGAATATATCTGAAATCTGAATGAGTGGCAATAGGTTATATTGGGTATACCCCAGATTTTCCCAAGGGAAACCCGATAAAAAAATGGCCCGGAGGTATTCAAGGCCCACCCACAAAAAAGGCGTTATCCATATCAAACGGGGGGACCGTTGCCTGAGACCGGTTAGGAGCAGACAAAAAGCGCCGAAATAGAGTCCCAGGTAGAGGACCAGCAACAGTAAGATGGCCCAGCTTACCACGGCGGGCAATTGCCCGTAAGTCTTCATGACCCCGGTAATCCAGTACAAAAGGGTTACGTAATGAATCCCGCCGGTGAGGAAACCAAGTCCAAAGCCGGTTTTCAACGGTTTCCCTTGGATTGCCCAAAACAGCGGAATCAAGGCAACCCAAGCCAGGACATGCCAGTCGAACTTGGGAAATGCCGCGGTCAAAAGTAATCCTGAAATGGCGGCTAAAGCAATCGCCGGAACAAGACCCCGGTCGTCTTTTTCCCCCCTTGTTTTACGTCGCATATGGGACCCTTTCAGCATCGACGGCCTCAACCGACGTCCGGCGGTGCTGTTGGTTTCGGTCATTCCTTCTGATCAACGACGATCAATTCCCGCAAGATGTAAGGCACGCTTTTATACGTCGACGACATGTTTACGTATTATTCCTCAAGAAATCAAGAAAGACAAATTCTGGGCTGCAATGGGTATGTGTGGTATGAACTCGGCATGAGCCAAAGGGGACTGGTCATTCATCAGGGGGCATTGGGAGACGTTGTTTTAAGCTTTCCTGCACTGGTTTCCTTTCAGCGGCAACAGGATGTCCGCTTGACCCTGTGGTGTGCCCGACAGATTGGTCGAATGGCCCAGGACCTGGGTCTGGTGGACTGCTATTGCCCTACGGAAAGTCGACAGGCGAGCTACTTGTTCCAAAGGCATTGGCGGTCTGAGGCGAGTCGCTTTTTCGGTGATTTCGATCTCGTCATTTTTATCGGCTACTCACAGACCGTGGTGGCCGGTCTCCATAACAATTTTGGCGGATCTGTCTATTGGGTGACCCCCCGTCCGGGCATAACGGACCCGTGTCATGTGGCCCGTCATGTGAGGAAAGGCTTTGAAAAAGAAGGGCTCTTGTCTGTGTCCAGGGGAATTGCCGGGGTGCCGAGTTCTCATGTGGCCCCAGGGGTGTCTGCTCCTGCCGTCGATTTTGGTCGGAAGGGGGAACTATGTGTGCTGCACGTCGGATCCGGAAGTGACAGAAAGCGATGGCATACGGAAAGATTTGTCACCGTGGCCCGGGA
>CAZHHS010000075.1:0-9295 GCA_964532395.1 uncultured Desulfobacterales bacterium
GATTGTTGTCATTATGTAATACGTCACGACCCAAGTCTTTGACCTAGGTCAAAAACCACAATTTCAAAGTTTTCCGCTTTGACTTAGGTGAGTCCGCAATGATATTTATGATGTCTGGTTTCCCGCAATCCGATTGAGGAACATCATGAGAAATGAAGATCTGGAAATTATTGCCAAAACGGTATTGTTTAGTGGGCTCGCCGAAAAGGAACTCCAGCGAGTCGGGCAGGTTGCCCTCGAGAAGCATTTTCCCAAAGGGCAATCCGTCTTTATGGAAGGCGAAGAGGGTGCCGGTTTTTATATTGTCTCCAGGGGATTGGTAAAAATTTACAAGATCTCCATGGATGGCAAGGAACAAATCCTTCACATCATGGGGCCGGGAGAACCCTTCGGTGAAGTGCCTGTTTTTTCCGGCCAGAGGTTCCCGGCGAATGCTGAGACGCTCATGGAAAGTGATTTGCTCTTCTTCCCTCGCCAGGACTTCGTTGATCTCATCGCTCATTATCCGTCACTTGCCATGAACATGCTTGCAGTCCTGTCCGGCAGACTCCGACAGTTCACCATCCAGATCGAAAACCTGACATTAAGAGAGGTACCGGCCAGGCTGGCTGCCTATCTGATTTACCTGGCGGACCGAGACAAACAAGACAAGGCCGTCACCCTTGATATTTCCAAAGGACAACTTGCGAGTCTTCTCGGAACCGTTCCGGAAACCCTGTCAAGAGCCCTTACAAACATGAAGAATAATGGGTTAATTCAAACGGATGGCAATGTAATCATGCTTCTTAAACGCAGGGAGCTGAAAGAGTTGGCGGAGCGGGGAAGATAGGGTTGCCTTCACATTTTTTGTCACCTGGTTGACAAAAAATGTAATTCACAAAAATCTTGAATGTGATGCCGATTGCAAAAAGAGCGGTTTATCACATCAGAATCTCCGCATTGCTCGTCGTCCAAGTACGATTTTGTATAAGACTTGTAATTGAGGCATCTCGGTATGATTGATGCTTAGTAATTATGTGGTGCACGGCCATCGTAGGGATGGCTGGCTTCTTTGCTCTGGCTCGAGTGGCTGCAGGGTTATTGAGATGAAAACGAAAGATCCACCCAGCTTGCCGGACGAACCGAAGATTTTTCACCTAATCGGCCTACCGGTATTCGTGCTCGATACGGAGCAGACAATCCTGATGATCAACCCTGCTGCGGAAGCACTTCTTAAAACCTCGCAGGAATCGGTGCGAGGGAAAAAATGTTTTGAACTCCTCCACGGTTCGCAAAGTCCCCCCAAGGAATGTCCCCTGAAAAAAATGCTCACCTCCGGACAGTTGGAAACAGCGGAGATGGAGGTCGAGGCACTGGGCGGTACGTATCTTGTCTCTTGTACGCCGGTTATCGGCGAAAACGGTGACATCGAAAAGATCATTCATATCTGTACGGACATCACGGAGAAAACGCGGGCAGAAGAGAAGCTGAAGGAAAAAGAATATATTATTAATTCGGCGACAAGTGTCATTGCCACGGCCGACCTTGATGGAAGAATGACCTATGTGAATCCGGCGTTTCTGAGAATGTGGGGCTTTGAAGATGCCGGTGAGGTTCTGGGACGGCATTTTTCAGAATATTGGATGGTAAAAAGGCCTGACGACATCATGCACTCATTGCTGAAATACGGCAATTGGTCCGATGAAATTAAGGCCAGGAAAAAGGACGGTACGCTATTTGACGTACAGGTGCATGCGAGTACGGTTGTTGACAAGAAGGGAACTCCGGTTGCGTTCATGTCGTCATGCAACGACATTACCGATCGGAAACGGACCGAAGGCGCTTTACAATTCACCCAATTTGCGGTTGATCACTATTCGGATGCTGCTTTTTGGATGGGACATGATGCCCGTTTCATCTACGTTAATGAGGCCGCCTGCCGCTCTCTGGGTTACACACGGGATGAACTGTTAGAAATGGCCGTGTACGACATCGATCCCGATTTCCCTGAAGAGGCATGGCCTGACCATTGGGCGGATCTTAAAACCAGAGGTTCGTTCATTATTCAATCACATCACAAAACAAAAGACGGCCGGGTGTTTCCGGTTGAACTTTCCGTCAACTACGTAAAATTTGGCGAAAAAGAATATAACTGTGCCTTTGCAAGGGATATTTCGGAGCGTCGGCGAATGGAAGCCGAAAAGGACAAGCTGAGAACCCAACTCCAACAGGCTAAAAAGATGAAAGCCATAGCCACGTTAGCCGGAGGCATCGCACACGATTTCAATAACGCTTTGTCTGTAATAACGGCGGGCATCGACCTCCTCAGGCTGGATCATTCCGATGATACGGATATCGTCGCCCAGCTACGTCCTATGTCGGATTCGGCTCGTCGCATGGCTGATTTATCCAATCACCTGATGGCATACGCACAAGGGGGGAAGTACCAAGCAAAGCGTGTCTCCCTGAGTTGTTTTGTGGCAGATGCGCTACCTGCGTTTTTTGATAATGCGGATCCAGGCATCCATCTCGAGATGAACATGCCGTCGGACGTTCCAAACGTTCACGCTGATGTAAGCCAATTGACAATGGTGTTATCATCCATCATAACGAATGCGAAAGAGGCTATAGAAGGGGCGGGGTGTATCCGTGTCAGCACGGGGCGTATAGATGCAGACCAAGAATTTATTGATAAACGCCCCGGCCTCAAGAGAGGCCGGTACGCCTTTCTCAAAATAGAAGATGATGGAAAGGGCATGGATAAAGAAACGCTAAGAAAGATATTCGAACCGTTTTTCACCACAAAGTCTCATGGGCGGGGACTGGGCATGGCCGCTACCTATGGCATTGTCAAAAACCATGACGGTTGGATCGATATCGATAGTAGTTTGGGCAAAGGAACATCGGTACAAATTTATCTTCCCGCTCTTCATGGTAATGGAGTCCGGTAATCTGACAAACGGAGATGATATGTCGAAAAGAAGTTTAAAGGCACCTAATGGCGAGGATCTCAGATCCCTTGTTGCGTACGCAGTCCTCGCTCCTTCCAGCCACAACACACAGCCATGGTATTTCACGGTCTCTGAGGACGCCGTTGACCTATACGCAGACCGGACAAGAGCATTGCCCGTGAATGATCCCGATGATAGAGAACTGGTAATAAGTTGCGGGTGTGCGCTAATGAACCTGCGTGTGGCAGCGGCCCGGGCGAACGTTCCCGTTCACACCCGGATTCTGCCTGACGGGGAAAGCGGAGATTTACTGGCTACTGTTGGCATTTCTTCGGTGCCGGCAGAGCAAACGGCGGAGGCCGAACTGTTTCCTGCCATTATCGGCCGGTGTACTTACAGAAAACGTTTTGCAGAAAAACAGGTGCCGGATGTCGTGGTAGAAGCCTTGTCTACGGCGGCATCAGAAGAAGGGGCCTGGTTCGAGGCCATAACGTCGGAGCAGGCGCGTCAAGATGTTGCAGCGCTGGTCACGGAGGGGGATTCAATACAATGGGCCGATCCGAGCTGGCGTCGAGAACTTGCCGACTGGATGCATCCCCGCCGCAAGGGCGATGGATTGACCGTTCCGGGCTTGATTGCCCCGGTTGCTCAGGCGGTGGTTCGCACCTTTGACATGGGGAACCGGGTCGGCGCAAAAGACAGACAATTGGCGGAAGGATCCCCCCTGCTAGTCGTATTGGGAACCGATGGTGACGGTGTGGCTGAGTGGATGTCTGTGGGACAGGCTCTTCAACGGGTGCTGCTTACGGCATATCAAGCGGGCCTACAAGCTTCATACCTGAATCAGCCCATTCAGGTGCCCGCTCTCCGACCAAAAATAGAACATATCCTCACCAGTGCCGGATTGCCTCAGATACTGCTACGGCTTGGTTACCCTGATGGGGAGATACCCGCAACGCCGCGTCGCCGATTGGATGAGGTCATCGAGGGGGAGTGAAAAACACCACGGCGGACAGCAGGATGCCGCCGTGAGTGCGGTCATCATCGATTCTTTCAACGAACGACCGCCGCCCTTACCGCGGCTTTTTGAGAAAAAGACGGATCGTCGATCTCCCCGTATCCGTAACCTATGCGGAATGAATCGCCTTTGCCCTGGGCGGGTCAATGGGATCGAGCGGACCGGCGAACTTCTGCTCGTAAGCGGATTTTTCCTTTTCGCACTGTGGACAAAGTCTCACGTGGAGACCCACGACCTCGGGCCGAAAAGACGTCCCGCAAGCCGGACACACCATTACCAACTGATGCCGGGATGTTTCGTCTTTCTTCATACATGCCTCCTTTCCGTAACGCGCCTACAACTATGGAACCAGCTGTAATTTCCTAGCCTACAGAAAAGCATACCTCTTTGTCATCCATGTCACACTTCTGCAACTATTTGATGTCAATAAAGAATGCGGTTATCGACAATACCCAAGTGCTGGTTGCAAGAAGGCCAATGGGGATTGATCCCCATTGGCCGACCAAATCCCGGGCTTGCGCTTTGTAGATAACCGCAATAAAAAATTCATTCCTTCGGGGCGACGCTGTCCCCATTTTCCTTTCTAATCCGCTCTTAACACAATTGTAATCCTGATTTAACGAACGGCTGCTAGCCTCATATTCAAAAGGAAAAACCTAGGTCCCCGCCGTCTCGACATGATTGGGCGGGCCGACCGCCGCGGGGGCGTTTGCGAGAGAGGGAAGATGCGGCCATTTTCACTGAGGGAAAATGTTGTCTATAGTTATAAGACCTATTTTCGATTCCTCTGGAAGACCTTTTTGGCTTCCCGGGGTACGCCGGGCCGACTGAGCGGGAAACGGTTTGGGGTCATGCTGGTTTTCTCCCTGCTTTTGTTGGTGGTACAAACCATCCATTGGCTCGCCTTTGCCCTGGATGAGATTCTATATCGCGGGTATAAGTCGGTGGCGGTTCGTCAGCCCCTGTTCATCGTCGGCGTTCCCCGCAGTGCCACCACGTTCTTGCATCGCCTACTGTCCCACGATAGCGACCGGTTTACCACTTTTACCCTGTGGGAGTTGCTCCTTGCACCCTCGGTAACGGAGCGGAAACTCGTACTGGCTGTAGCCGCGCTGGACCGCAAGGCGGGTGGTCCCCTAAGGCGGGGGATCAACTGGATCGAAGGGCGGGTCTTTGGCCACCTGAACGACATTCACCGGATATCCCTCACGGCTCCGGAAGAGGATTATTTCACTCTAATCCCCATATACGCCTGTTTCTTGCTGATCCTTCCGTTTCCATTCCCGGAATACCTGAACCACTTGGCCTTTTTTGATGCAGCAACGCCGCAACGGGATAAGGAGCGGATTATGGCCTTTTACAAGACATGCCTGCAACGCCATCTTTATGTCCACGGTGCGGGGAAGCAGCTGTTGTCCAAAAATGTCTCCTTCAGTCCCATGATAGAGACATTGGCTTACACCTTCCCGGACTGTCGGTTTATCGGCACGGTTCGTCACCCGGTGCGTGCAATTCCGTCTCACATCAGTTCCATGAAAGCCGGAGCCACCTTGTTCGGTAACGACGTCGGCGATCCGCTGTTTCGTGATCAGATGATTGACCTCCAGCGATACGCCTATACCCGTTTGATCACGATATTGCCTCGGATCTCGGCGAACAGGCAGATGGTCGTTCGCATGGAAGACCTGGTGGGCGATCTCTACTCCGTGGTTCGTGGCATCTATGATCGGTTTGGTTTTGACATGACGCCCGCCTATGAAGTCTTTCTTCGACGTGAAGACCGGCGACAGAAGACCTATCAAAGTGGGCATACCTATGATTTGGCATCGTTTGATCTCTCTCATCAGGAGATTTTCAACCGATTTGTGGATATCTATCAACGATTTCATTACCCGTTCCCGGCGCCATCCGTAAACCGGTCACGGTGACCCCCGGCAAAGATCGGGCATGAACATGGAGAGTCGAAAGGACGGTTATATTGCCGGCCGCCATTGTATCCATACATGATGTCACACCGGACGTTCTACCGCATGTGCGGGAGATTATGCGTCTGCTCAAGACCCGAGGGATTGACCGCGTGACCCTGTTGATTATACCCGGACACCGCTGGCGGGGTGATCAGCTTGCGCAATTGAAGTCCTGGCAGGACAGGGGGGTGGACCTGGCAGGGCACGGTTGGCGCCATCGGGTCCGTCGCACGCAGACGGCCTGGCATCGCCTGCACCGGCGAATGATGTCTCGTGATGCGGGGGAGCATCTGTCGCTGAGTTCTGCCGAGGTTGCCGAACTCGTCCTCAGGTGCCATCGGTGGTTTGAAACTGTGGGGCTGGCCTCGCCGACGGTTTATGTTCCGCCTGCCTGGGCTATGGGAAATCTGTCTCGCCGTGTCCGGCGTGTCCTGCCCTTTCGCCTATATGAAACCCAATGGGGTCTGTACGATGTCGGGACTGCGACCCATCACCGGTTATCGGTGACCGGATACATGGCCGACACGCCGGGAAGGTGTCTTTTTTTGCGGTTGTTCAATGCGGTGACTCTCCGGTTGCCTCTGGCCCCCATTCGCATCGCCATCCATCCGGCGGACCTTTATTTGCCGCTGCGAGCGGATTTGTGTCGACATCTGGCGTGCTGTGGGCCGTTCTTGACATATAAGGATGTCGGCTGCACGGGGGGCCTAAACTCAAGCCGTGTCTGCCGAACCGGATGGGAAAAGAAAATTTTACCGAGTCGTCCACCGGTGCGATCATAGGTGGCGTTTAGCTGAAGGATCATTTGGCGCCATGAAAAAAAGTACGTTTAAAGCGGACCTCCATGTCCATTCCCGCCACTCGCGGCGGCCGTCCGCCTGGGTGTTGAAGAAGATCGGTTGTGGGGAGAGTTATACGGATCCCCTGTGTCTGTATGAGATCCTGAAAAGTCGCGATATGGATTTTGTTACGATTACCGACCACAATACCATTGATGGATGTATGGAAATCGGACATCTGGACGGAACCTTCATCAGCGAAGAAGTGACTACCTACTTTCCGGCGGACAACTGCAAGATGCACGTGCTGGTGTACAACATTACGGAAGGTCAGCACGCGGATATCGTACGGGTTCGCAAGAACATCTTCGATCTGGTGAATTACTTGAACGCCCAGGGCATCGTGCATGCCCTTGCCCACCCGATGTGTAGTCTCAACGGCGTCTTGAAAGTGGGTCATTTCGAGCAGTGTTTGCTCTTATTCAAAAACTTTGAATTGAACGGTGCCCGAGACCATCTGCAAAACACCATCATGCAACGGATCGCGGCGGGGCTTACGGCGGATCGTATCGCGCAGTTGGCCGCCGATCATGATTTATCCCCCTGTGGCGATCGTCCTTGGGAAAAGTGCTTAATCGGGGGGTCGGATGATCACTCATCCAAATACATGGGCCGTTCATATACGCAAGTCACAGAAGGGGCGTCCGTTGAAACCTTCTTGAGGGCGATCGGTGGTTGTTGCGCCACCGTGAAGACGTATAAGGCCACTCCCAAAACCATGGCCCATAATATATACAGTATCATGTACCAGTTTTATGAGGACACCTTCCAGATAGACCGCTGGATCAAAGATGCCAGACTTTCCGGTTTTCTCAAAGAACTGTTGTTGCACGCCCCGAACGGGCAAGTGCCGAAAGATGCGATTCACCGGTCCCAAAAGAAATGGGCTTTTGGGTTTTCCCGTGCCACCCGCTCTGCGCGATGGATGCAAAGTGCCAAACGGGTTATGTTTTCTGACCCCCGCAAGAAGAAAGCGCCTTCCCCCGCCTTGGTTGGTTCGTCCGTCAGCCATCAATTCCTCGAAAATGCCCAACGGGTGCTATCCGAGCATAGTGACAAACGTAGTTGCCATGCCTATCAAGGCAGCCCTGCGTCGGCATCGGGTGAAGACATCTGGTTTGAATTCGTAAATGATGTTTCAGACAGAATCGTTCGCCAGTCTGCCGACGATATCTTAGGCAAACTTACTGATGCCGATTTGTTTTACCTGTTTACTCATATGGGATCTTCGGGATCTCTCTATATGATGTTGTCGCCGTATTTTGTCGCCTATTCCCTTTTTTCCCGGGACCGTTCAAGAAGCATCGATTGTCTGAAACGGTTTGGACATCCATCCCAAGACGTGGGCGGATCCGGGCGTCGAATCGCCCTTTTCACGGACACGTTTAATCAAATCAACGGCGTGGCCACGGCGATTCAGTGCCAAATGGCGGCCGCTCGAAAGAAAGACAAACCGCTTACCTTAATTACCTGCGATCCTGAAAAGCAACCGGGAACTCACGTGAAAGCCTTCGAGCCGATAGGCGCCTATGATCTGCCCGAATATCCGGAGTTAAAGATCTATTATCCGCCCTTTTTAAGAATACTCTCTTACTGTTACCGGGCTCGATTCACCCACATTCACGCAGAGACTCCCGGAGCTATGGGGCTGGCCGCATTGGGGGCGGCCAAACTGCTGGATCTGCCTTTTTGCGGTACCTACCATACATCGCTTCCCCAGACGGTCGGATCCTTGACCGGGGACCCGGATATCGAATCGCTGTTTTGGAAATATATTATTTGGTTCTACGGACAGATGGACCGGATATATGTGCCCTCGGGGAGCACGGCCGAGGAGTTGATTGACAAGGGGCTGCCTGAAAGCAAGGTGGTTGTTCATCAGGCGGGTGTCAACATATCTTCCTTCCATCCCGGCAAGCGCAATGGCTATTTCTCCGACCGATTCCGGGTGGCCGACGCCAAGGTCAAGCTGCTTTATGTCGGTCGGGTTTCCAAAGAAAAAAACTTGGAGGTTCTGGAGGTTATGATCCGGCGAATCAGCCGTATGCGGGACGATGTCCACTTAATCATTGTCGGGGAAGGTCCTTACATGCCGACGATGCAAGAGGAGCTCCGGGCGTTGCCGGCGACGTTTACCGGATATTTGACCGGTGAGGAATTGGCCCAGGCATATGCCTCCAGCGATATTTTTGTTTTCCCGTCCACGGTGGATACGATGGGAATCGCGGTGTTGGAAGCCCAGGCGTCCGGGCTGCCCGTTATCGTAACCGATAAGGCCGGGCCGAGTGAAAACATGATCGACGGCAAGACGGGTTTTGTGGTGGAAGCCGACGGGTACCAGACGGCGGATGGCTTCATAGACAAAACACTGTATCTATGTGAGGATGTCGACCTCAGGCGCGATATGAGACAAAACGCCCGTGCCTACGCCTTAAACCGGTCGTTTGAAAATAGTTTTTCTACGTTTTGGGACAATTATCCCTAACAGGGTTATCCCTAAAGTTACCCGTAAACCTTGGATTTATTCTCTATGGAGCGGTT
>CAZHHS010000076.1:0-7151 GCA_964532395.1 uncultured Desulfobacterales bacterium
CATGCTGCATAATATCGGGGAGATGGTTATAGCCGTTTGCTTCCATGAAGAGGAGAATGGCATACGGCGGACCCGCGTGCTGGAGGGCGGGTATGCGGCAAGCGTGGAAGAGAGGCGGATTTTTGGGATTACGCATGCGGACATCGGGGCCCTGGTGCTGGCTAAGTTTAATTTGTCTGAAGACATATGCGATGCGGTACGTTTTCACCACACGACCGGGGCGATGCGCCCGGAAGCTGCCAACTTCCGCATGAAACTCATTTCACGAGAGGCCGCTGATCTCTTGGATACATTTGTGCTACCCAGGCAGCCGGACTCTTCTTCCGTGCTTCCTTCTGTTCGCCGTGCTCTGGAAAAAAGTGTTGCCGAAAATTTGCAGGTATTTCGAAAAAAGCGAAAAGGTGAGGAAAGGCCTCCCGATTATCCCACGGCCTTTGAGCGCCTTTTGAACGAAGCGTCCGCACTCTTATATAAAACATTAAGACAATGCCTTCCCTTACGGGTGGCCTTAAAACAGAAAAGCCGTGCGTGAACCGTTGCAAATATCGCCGGGACACCAAAGATTGTTTTACGACCAGAAAAACAACTACATCCTCCCTACCTGTCAATTCGGGTGAGTCGAGCGTTATAAAGAGCTGTCATGAAAAGTCAAACCGGCGCAAAGGGAACCCCCCAAGGGTTTCAGGCGGGCGGGGTTTTGGTGATCGCCCTTTGCCATTTTATTCACGACATTTATTCCAGTTTTTTATCCCCCCTGCTGCCCCTGCTTATTGAAAAGCTTTCCCTGTCACTCACGCGGGCGGGGTTATTATCCACGGTCATGCAGCTACCTGCTTTGTTCAACCCCTTCATCGGGGTTTGGGCGGATCGTTTCAGCGTTCGGTGGTTCATTATACTGGCTCCGTCTATGACCGCGGTTCCCATGTCCCTCATCGGCCTTGCCCCCAATTATGCCGTCCTGCTCATGTTGCTTTTTATTACCGGCATCAGTGTCTCTTTATTTCATGTACCGTCTCCGGTGATGGTGGCACGCTTGTCGGGTTCCTATACGGGCCGCGGCATGAGTTTTTATATGATGGGGGGAGAACTGGCTAGAACGGTTGGGCCCTTGGTGGCGGTGGGCGGTGTTTCCCTCTTTGGGTTGGACGGGTTCTATGTCATTATGGTCTTCGGCCTGATATCATCGCTTTGGCTTTACCTGCGGTTTAAAGATGTTCCGATCAGAGGCACCCAGGATCATCCCCCGTCGCTCAAAACGGCCTGGCGGGAAATGCAACACCTGTTGCTGCCCTTGGGGGGTATTTTGTGTGCCCGTGGATTTATGCATGCCGCTTTAATTACCTTCCTGCCGACATTTATTGAAATGCGGACGGGTGATTTGTGGTTGGCAGGCATTTCTCTTACCCTCGTTGAGGGGGCGGGTGTGGTTGGGGTGTTGGCGGCGGGATCGCTCAGCGACAGGTTGGGCCGAAGGCGCATACTACTGGTGTCTCTTGTCGGGGGGCCGTTGGCGTTTCTCGCCTTTATTTGGCTGGGCGGGTGGGTCCGCTTTCTGGCCCTCATGATTACGGGATTTACCCTGCTGTCCACGACTCCGGTCATGCTTGCCCTGGTTCAAGACAACAGCGGGTCCGGTCCCGCGGCGGCCAACGGATTCTTCATGATGATGTCGTTTATCGCTCGGTCTTCCGTGGTGGTTATCGTCGGGTTCATGGGGGATTTAATCGGACTTGAAGCGACCTATGTATGTAGCGCCCTATTGGGATTGCTGGGGATACCTTTTATCTTGATGTTGCCCTGTAAACAGGCGTAAGATCGATACGATTTACAGCTTTATCTGTCTTGTCCCGAGGAACGACTTGGGATGTGAGCGGATACCATGATCAGGAGGTGAAAGTGAATACGAAGATTGGAATAATCATTTGTGATCGCTATCGTCGTTGCGCAGGGGGTAAGTGTTTGCGAGCGATGAAGCATCGAGAGGGGGCTTTCAGCCGGTACGTAGACAACGCGGTTGAACTGGTTGGTTTTACCACTTGCGACGGGTGCCCCGGGGGTAACATCGAGTATGCAGGAGAAGAAATGGTAAAAAACGGGGCGACGGTCATTCATTTGGCCACCGGTTTGGTGGTCGGCTACCCACCCTGTCCCCATATTGCCACGTTTATTGCTTTTCTTGAAAAGCGCTATGGCGTCGAGGTCGTCGTGGGGACGCACCCGATACCTCGGAAGTACCTGGAGATACACACCCATTTGGGGACCTGGGGGGACCCGTCGTGGAAACCACTCGTTGCCCCGACCATGAGTGACGATTCGACCCGTGCCGCTTACGATTGATGGGGTGAGGTGTCCGGAAACTATCCCTTGTCCAGCAACCGCAAACAGTCGGCTAATGCCATGGCATCTCCTTTGGTGGCGTTTTTCTCCGCATGGACAATGCTGTTTCTAATTTTCCAGGCCTTGCCCGCAGAAATATATAGTTCATCGGAAAGGTCTCTCTTTCCGATGATCCACTGCATCTTTTCGTAGAACGTTCGACATTGTTGCTCAGGACCGGCAAAGAGGCGCTTGACGAGGCTTTCTAACTCTCTGCACAAAAGAATGGCGTTGGTGTTGCAATACTTTCCTGTAATTTTGATTTCCGCCTCGATCCTGGAAATCCAATCGCTACCGGAAAATGCGCTTATAAAAAGCTTATCGGTGGCGATGTCGTCAGGTTGGTCTTTCCGGAGGGCCGCCACCTTCTTTTGAATCCGGGCCTCTTCGTCTCTTAGCATATCATTGAACAGGGTCTCTATCTCCTGTTTTTCTCTTCTTTCTTTGGTTACTGTTTCCTTAAAGTCATCGGCTTTTACAAAGACCCGGACAATGTCTTCTTCACTGAAACTTAGCTTGTCCAGGAAACCGACAATTTGAGCTGCTTTACCCCCCAGAAAGGCGTCGTGGAAATCGTGGACCTTTTCAAAAAAACGGTTGGTGATGATCGCGATGGCCAGATCGGGGAACGTGTCTATGATGTCGTACACGGCCACGAATCCATCGGTACCGGGGGTCTCGGGCTCCGCCAGAGAGATATCGTGAAACAAGAAATCACAGGGGACCGACAATTTGGCATACATTTCCCGTATGTTGCCCGCACCGTCGATCTCGCAGTCCGGCATTTCCTTTGAGATTATCTGCCGAAGCTTTTTGCGATCTCTTTCAGAATCATCAGCAATAAGAATTCTCATGGTTCCATGGCCTCGCCAATATGTTAATCTATCCTCTTATTCGGAATATTTTTTGCTGATCCTTTAGTGTTTCATAAAGGAAAAAACAGCCAAGAAGCAAAGAATGAACGCGAAAAGACCGAACAGTTCATTTGGCGGAGTTGGATCTAGTGAATGAAAGGTCTTTTTTCGCCCGATTACGTCCGGCATGAAGGGGTGAGTGGGATGACACCATCCAGAGATACGATACGGATTCACCAGAATCGACTTGCCATCATGCCGAAAATATGAGAAAAAATTAGACAATACTATTATCACGAAGCGAGATCTTTGTCCACACAAGCATAATATTCTGAGTTTAAAGAAAGAAGCGTATTCAGCACTATGAACAGGTCAAAACAGGATTTGGATGCTGTATTGGCTACGATCGAAGGCATCCCGACGCTGCCCGTGGTTTCGCGAAAGATCATGGAAATCACCAGCGACGAAAGGGCCTCGTTTAAAGAACTGGTAAGTGTCGTCGAGAAAGACCAGGCCTTGGCCGTAAAGATTCTCAAGGTGGCGAACTCGGCCTTTTACGGGCTGTTGAGCAAAGTGACATCCCTGGAACATGCCCTGGTGGTATTGGGCACGAACCAGGTAAAATCCGTTGTGCTCGGTGCATCTGTCTATGAGTTCTTCCGTCACGACAACAAGGGGCCGTTTGATCGTACCCGGTTTTGGGAACATGCGATTATTTGTAGCCAGGTGGCCGAGTTTCTCGGAAAACGCTTCAAAGTGGGTAAAGACGACACTTTGTTTCTCGCCGGTCTCATTCATGATGTGGGGAAGGTGATTCTGGACAACTACTTTCACGAAGAATTCTTGCGGATCGTGGATCGTGTGTCTTCAACGGGAACCACGTTCAGTCAGGCGGAGCTTCAGGTGCTCGGCACAACCCACTATCAGGTGGCGGCGAAGTTGCTCAAACAGTGGCAGTTTCCGGACATGGTAGTCATGCAGGTCTTGTATCATCATGCGCCATGGTACGACATTCACTATATGACGAACTCCAACATCATTTACCTTGCCAATATCTTTACGAAATTGGCCGGATATACGTGTCACCCGGATGAGCAGGAGAGCGACCTGGCCGCCTTCGCTGCTTCCCCCGAAATGTCTTTTATTAAAAAGAGCGGTCTTGCCTTGGACCTTGAGACCATGAAAGATTTAAACGGTCAGATTCAGGACTCTGTAGTCGCGGAAGCCCAAAACGTCATGACCCTCTTCGGATAATGTGACTCCGTATGGCGGATCCGTTAGGCCTGTCATCCTTTCCCTTGCGGTTACCGTCTGATTGCAGAGCGGCTATCCTCCGTCATCATCTTCCCTTGGATCGGCCAATCTCTAGTGTCATGTCCCGGGACACGACACTGCCTGACGGATAGCTTTTATTTTCGTGCTAACTCGCGCTGTTGCAAGTTCTCCGTCAGGCACCCAGCGACCCGGAAGCCTTTGGGGTCAATTCAGCATGCAAGCTTGTTCTAAAAAAGCTTGCGTTACGCTTGTTTCGCGTTTTACGTTTATCTTGTTGATCAGCAGGGAAATCAAAATCATTCGTCAGCTAAAGAGGTGCCGGGAACCGTGACGATAGATATGGACATAATTGGGATGTCTGAATCCGGGCGGAAATTGTGGAACCTCGAAAACTATCCGCATGCCGAGCTATACTATGACCTGGCCTACCGTGCGATGACTGGTGGAGACATCCACGTCGCCATGAAATATTTTCGAAAAACAGTGGACGCACTCGAAACGGGCAGTGGGCTTACCATACTGAATGGTCAAAAGCCTGGGGACGAGAATTATGACGGCAAAAGCAAAGCGGCGTTGACGGTTGTTCGATAGTTTTGTCCGATGATGGTTTAATCCGGTTAATCCATACACGGCATTTTTCGAAATTCCTCCTTTCTTTTTACCCCTTCTTCTTGGGCAAGCCTGCGGTTCTTTTACCTTAGTCAGTTCGCAAAAATACTCCAGAAATATTCCCGAATACAGGATTCACCCCATATGATTTCCCCGTTGGGTCGCTATACTCATGACCAAACGTGCTGGTCTATTAGGTAAAAGGGAAACGGAGTCTAAAACAAAGGAAAAGGAGTTGACTATGGGACGTATAGAGGGAAAAACCGTCCTCGTCACCGGAGGTGCTCGAGGTATTGGAAAATCTACTTGCATGGTCTTGGCTGCAGAGGGAGCCAACGTGGCGGTGACGGATATCATTGATGATGAGGGCCGGGACGTGGCGGAGGAAATTGGGCAACAAGGCGGCAAGGCAAAATACTGGCATCTTGACACGTCTGATGAAAAACAGGTGGGCGATGTGTTCGGTCAAGTAGGAGAGCATTTCGGCGCCATCGATGTCTTGGTAAACAACGCCGGTATCTCGGGCGTTAACAGACCCACCGACAAGATTAGCGAGGATGAATGGAACAAAGTCATGGATGTGAATGTCAAGGGGGTCTTTTTGTGTACAAAATATGCCGTGACCATGATGAAGCAATCGGGAGGGGGCAGTATTATCAATCTGTCGTCCATATACGGTATTATCGGAGCGCCTGATTTACCGCCATACCACGCCTCGAAAGGCGCGGTTCGCTTAATGACCAAGACGGATGCACTGCTCTATGCAGGAGAGGGAATCCGGGTGAATTCGGTGCATCCGGGTTATATCTGGACACCTTTGGTGAAAGAGTTGGGGGAACGCTCCGATGAGGGTGTGGATGCCTTTCGGCAGAAGCTGGACAGTGCCCATCCGATCGGTCATGTCGGTGAGCCGGAGGACATCGCCTATGGTATCCTCTACCTGGCATCCGATGAAGCAAAATTCGTGACCGGCAGTGAGCTGGTTATTGACGGGGGCTATACCGCCCGCTAATAGCCTGCCGGAGAACGCGCAGAAGCCAACTGGAACAGTCTGGATTCTGCTGAGGTTTTAACCTGCGGGAGGACCGACGAAGGAGAACAGGACGCTCATAATCAGTATCTGTATCACCCACCCGATTGCACAAACACCCACGGCTCTCAGGGTGTTGGAGTAATCCAGGGCCTGCCGTACCGCAATGACCATGGCCACCAGCATCCAGACCGATGCCACGGTGGAAACAATCCAAAACAGTCCCGGAATAATGCCGAGCACTCTGATTATGCCCGGCGAACTGGAAAAGCCGATGGTCCGGAGCAGTTCACCATAGTCGGCTTTTGTCTGTGGTTCGGGCAACAACTTGGTGCCGATGAGATAAGTCAGGTAGGCCCAAATAAGCCATCCCACGAGTGCGGCAACAGCCCCGACAACCAGGCCGCCCATGCCGCCCTCGGCGATGCCTCCCAAGCCGGCGGCGACGCTGGACAGAATTACCACCGTTACCGCTTGCCCCATGGCGGTCTTGTCCGCCTCCACCTCCTCGTACAAGTTGACATCCAGTTTGGCCGCTTGTATCATTCGATTAACGAAGAAATTCATTCTACTCCTCTTTCTGATTCTGATGATTCCTTGACGGTTTTCAAAGGCTGAAAAACATCGAAGTCCTTTGTCGAAACAAGACCTACGCCTTTTCGTGTGAAGAAAGGGCCTGAAGACGTTTTCTGATATGGGGTGCCAATTCCGGTTCCGCCTTCAATCGGGCGATGTCTTGCCACAGGTCGTCAGGCAAAATCCCAGGATCATAGTCGATAACGATCCGCCGGGAAAACAACTGCAAGCGGGAGGACAAAATGCCGGGTATCGATTCAATGAGATCTGCCCAGTTACGGCCCGCTAGCGCATTCATTGCCGACAATCGGAATTTCAATTCGATCTTTCCGGAATGATGACCCGCCACATCCGAATGGGGGGCCAGAACCGACAGCGCCTCCATGATTTTGTCTACATCCATCGTATCTCCACCCTTAAACCATTCGGTC
>CAZHHS010000076.1:7251-9081 GCA_964532395.1 uncultured Desulfobacterales bacterium
CGTCTGCTGGAATTGGGACACACGGTTACGGTCGCAGATCGGTCTCCCACACCCAGTGAACGGACCCCCGCATCCGTAAGGTATATCTCGGCGGACACCACGCAGGAAGGGGAGTGGCAGGACCAGGTGGCCGGTCACGATGCGGTGGTCAACTTGGCGGGGGTGTCCATCTTCAAGCGGTGGAATGAGGAGACCAAAAAGCAGATCTACGACACGCGTATTTTAACCACCAAGAATCTGGTCGCGGCTATGAAGCAAGGCGATAATGCCGTTCTTTGCAGCACTTCGGCCGTCGGGTATTATGGATTCCATGGCGATGAAACGCTTACCGAAGAAGATGCGCCCGGCGATGACTTTCTGGCCTCCCTGTGCGTGGATTGGGAAAAGGAGGCCGGACGGGCCGCCGAAAAGGGGGTGCGGGTGGTGCTCACCCGGTTCGGTATCGTTCTGGGCAAGACCGGCGGGGCCTTGGGCCAGATGATACCGGCGTTTAAAAAATTCGTCGGTGGTCCCCTGGGCAGTGGGAACCAATGGTTCTCCTGGATTCATATGGAAGACTTACTGGCGGCCTTCCTGTTTGTCCTCAACCAGGAAACCTTGACGGGACCGGTGAATTTCTGTGCCCCCCACCCGGTTCGTAACAAGACGTTGGCCCAGACGTTGGGAAAGTTGATGTCCAGGCCCTCTTTCTTAAAGGCTCCCGGATTGGCGATTCGATTGGTCTTGGGAGAGTTTGGTACCGTCTTATTGAAAGGCCAGCGCGTAGTTCCCAAAAAGTTGTTGGACCACGGATTTGGGTTCCGGTATCCGGAGATCGAGGCGGCCTTGCACGCGGTGCTCGAAGAATCCGACGTTTAGACGTGATTTCTGAGCTGCAATTCAACCGGATGGGGATGCAGGTAATATTGATCTTTCAAATACGGTTGATCATATTTTCGCACATAATGCTTGATCAGGGTGACAGGAACGACGAGGGGAAGATACCCGCGCCGGTATAGATCCAGGTAACTCAGCAGTTCGTCTTTTTCGTCGGCAGAGAGCATCTTCTTGAAATATCCCATCATGTGTTGAAGCACGTTGCCGTGCTTTTTGAGCGTGGTTCGAAGTCGTAAGGCCGCCATGAGATGCTCCTGGTAGGTGTCGTAGAGTTTGTCTAAAGAGACCTCTTTTGCGCGGGCAACCAACTTACCCATGGCCCGGTAGTGCTCTACGCTGTGTGACATGATAAGCAGCTTGTGTTGGGTGTGGAATGCCACCAGTTTGCCCCGGGACTTACCTTCTTGCCGGAGCGCCCGCCATCGCTTGAGCACAAAGACCGACTCGATGAAGTTCTCCCTGAGCTTCGGATCATGAAGTCGGCCCTCCTCTTCAACGGGTATCAGCGGGAAGTGGTCCATGAAGGCCCGGGCAAAAAGCCCCACCCCCTTCTTGGCGGGCATTCCCTTATCGTTGACTACCTTCACCCGTTCCATCCCGCTGCTGGGGGACCGGGCCTTGAATATGAATCCGCAAAGATTTTCTTTCTCCAACTCGACCACCCGTTTTTGGGCCCATGTGACCATTGCCTCCGTCATGTCCCTCCCCGTTTTGTTGGTTACGAGCCGGGGGGCGCTGGGATCGCCCCTTAACTGCATGGACTCTCGAGGAATACCGAAACCGGCTTCCGCTTCCGGACATACCGGTACATAGTTCACATATTGGCCCAAGGTGTCCGTTAAGTACCGGTCTCTCTTGTGGCCACCGTCATAACGAACGTTTTCCCCTAAAAGACAGGTGCTGATTCCCACGTTAATCGATGTGTCCATTTTATCTATTTCCCCTCCCGATACG
>CAZHHS010000077.1:0-8688 GCA_964532395.1 uncultured Desulfobacterales bacterium
GTTTCTAAGCATTTCCCTTGAATCCTCGAGCCCTTGACCCCTTGGATCCTTTGGGATTACATCGATTAAATTGGAAACAAATCATCCACTTCGCCTGAATTGACTACAACTAATTGGGAGATGATCCAAAAAACTATACTACGAGTTCCAGTCCTTCATAGGCCATGATGACCCGGGGGGTGCCGTTTTTACCTTGCAGCTTTGCATATTCGGTTGTCCTCTGCAGGATATCTCGAAGGGTCTCGTCGTCGTAAGTCGGCTCATGATGAAACAGGACAAGGGTGTCCACCCCGGCTTCGGCGGCCAGTTCGACGCCTTTAAGTGAGGAGCTGTGTCCCCAGTCTTCTTTCTGGAAGGCCTCCACCAAGGTATACTGTGAGTCGAATATCAACACGTTTGCCTGGGAAAAAAAGGAGATGTACTTGGCCATTTCGGTGCTGTCCAGGTTCATGAACTCCGTATCCGTTGCATAGACGGCTGTTTTATCCACTTTTTGTGCCCGATAACCGAAGGCGCCCCCGGGATGGTTCAAAGCGATACCCGACACCTGAACATCGTCGATACCGACGGTTTCTCCTTCGGCCAGTGAAATGAACTCAAGTCGCGCCTGCATGGCGTTCAGGGGAACAGGAAAATAGCGCGGATCTTGTTGGACGGACAGGCGTTGTTGGGTGTCCGGCTCGCCGCTGTAGATGAAAATCCGATTTCCCGGAACAAATGCGGGCAGAAAAAAGGGGAATCCTTGTATATGGTCCCAATGGGTGTGACTCAAAAAAAGATGGCATGTGCCGTCGCCCCTGCCGAGATCGCCGTTCATCAGGTGGGCGCCGAGGGCTTTCAGTCCCGAACCGGCGTCAAAGATTATGGGGGCCCCGCCGGTATCCAACTCTACGCACGGTGTATTGCCACCATAGGTGGCGCCGATATGTCGGGGCAACCGATCCACGAAACGCCCCAGCGCATCCTCCGTGGCCAGGCCGGCTTCCAAGGCCCGTTTAAGCGCTCGAAGGATCTTGCTTCTTATATCTTCCGAGGTCAAAGGGCTTGGAATCGAGCCCCGGACCCCCCAAAACTTAATGCGCACCGACGTCTCCCCACCCAAACCGGGATCCTTAAAGTGTCAGATCATATTCTCAAACGGGGAACGGCCGCCACTCGCCTGTTTCCCCAGCTACATCAAACGGATACCATAAACGAACACAACAAACCTCTTACCATACTATCCGGCTAAGCCCAAGGTCCCTTTTTGTATTCCCAACCCGCAAACGGCGTCACGAAGGAACAGCCGCTGTTTATGAAAGGGCCATAAGAGCAAACGCACGCCATGAATATGGATCCGGGCATGTTTAACCGATTCTTGCCGGGTTCGGTTACCCGCCGGCGTCAGCGAACACAACAGGAGATCCGCCATACGGCGTGCCGTCCGAGGGGACAAGAAGGTCCCCAGGGCGTTGAGGTCTTCAAGCCGGTCGGTGGATGATGGTTGATACACCGGCTGTTGTCGGGTAACCCCGGCGGCCAGTTTGTCCGCCGCCAGGATGTTGCGTATACGCGTGGCGGGAATGAAAAAGCGTAAGGGGGTCGCCTCGGTCTTTGTTGCTGTCCTGAGGGCATAGGGGTTAATGAATGCTTTCAGGTCTTCGGGGGTCTTCAACGTCTCTCCGTTGGTTTGGATTTCTCCCCGGCATACCCAGAAGGGGAGGTAAATGGTGTCCGCGTTGCCGTTTCCGGGTATCCCGGCGACCTCGAATTTCACCGGCCTGAAGCGTCCCCCTTGCTCAATCCAGGCCCGCTTGCAGGTGCGGCAAAAATGGATGACGTCAAACCGATTCAGCGGAAGATCCCAGCCGCAATTCGGGCATTTAAAAGCGATGAAGGCCACTTTGCCAAAATCGACGGCCGGTCGGTTCTGCGCCCTGCCTGCCCACATGTCCTGCCATTCGACCGGGGTCAGTACCCGGGTTACCGTGTTGGCCACGGCGTCAACCACCAGAATACGGGCATCTGATCCCAGAGACAGCCGCATAATCCAAAAAGGAAAATAGATTACACCGTAACGTTCGCCCACCAGCCGGGTCCGTTCAAAATGGACCTGGATGGTCGTTTCGTCCAGCCCCACGTCTCGAATCATCGCCTCCGGGTCGACAGCCTCCTTCAACGGAAGGTCCGCCTTCATAATGGCACCGGCGGCGGACATGCGGGTGCGATCGAAGAACGGCAGGGTCAAGGCGCCCGGTCGGATGCCCAGGGTGCGCAGACCCAGATCGATGCCATGATAGGCGGGAAACGTGCGATCCAGGTGTTTCGACTTGAGTTCTTTGACGGGGTGGTCGTTTCTGTCCTTGCCGAAAATCCACCGGTAGACCGTGCCCTTGACTCGCCAATAGGGAGCAAAACAGAGTTGCTTTTCCCCCAAAAGGGCTTTCTTGGCCCCGAGGCTTTTCACAACGTTTCGCAGGGCCTTCTTCATTTGCCGCACGTTCTCTCGGGGTTCTATATAATGGCGAAGAATACCGGAACGCCCGGTGACGTGGAGGGAACTGCCACAGTAGGGACAATGAATGACCCTACTTTCTTCTTCGAAAGAAATCCGGGCACCGCATTGCGGGCAGTGGGTGGAGACAGAAAGGTCCATAAGGTAGCAGGTCTTCGGCGAAAGCGGGTGCGCCGGTTTCCCAAACCGGCATCCGGTCGGGACTAGGACATTTTCTCCCCGCAATTATTGCAGAAATTGGCCTCGGGCAAAACCTCGGCCTGACAGTTGGGGCACCGGACCTGGGGCTTTTCGACTTTCGTACCGCAGACCATACAAAAGGAGGCTTCCGGCGGCAGATCTTTGTTACAGGCGTGGCAGCGGTTAACCACCACCAGTTGATGTCCGCAACTCGGGCAAAACCGATTTCCCGCCGCCACAGCGGTGTGACACCGGGGGCACGCACTCGTGGGTTTGGCGGGGCCTTCGGCCATGGACTGTTGAAGGATGCCCGGAAGCATCATCCCCAAGCCGGCACCGACCCCCAACCCGAGGCCCTCCGACGCCCCGGCACCGCCGCCGGCCCCTCCTGAAACGGCGGCATCCCCCATCGCTTTGGCGGCCTTGAATTTAAGAAATCCGTCCAGATTTTGTACCGCCTGCATGCCGCTGCGTTCGTCGATCATCCGTTGTACATCTTCCGGCGGGGTGATGGAATTGACATAGAGATCGACCAGTCCGATTCCATACCGCTCAAAATCTTGGGTCACCCGGCTTTTCAGCGCTATTGCCAGCTCGTCATACAGACGGGGCAGATCAAACATCGTATCCAGTGTTTCTCCCAACAGATCGTTCAAACGGGACACAATCACATCTCTGAGGTATTCGGATATGGCGGTGGTGTCGAAGATACCGCGAGTCCCCACCAGGGTGTTGACAAATAAGATCGGTTGAACCACCCGCATGGTGTAATTGCCGAATCCGCGAAGGCGAACCAGCCCCAGCTGGGAATCCTTAAACGCCACCGGGTCCTTGGTCCCCCATTTCAAGTCCGTGAATATCTTTAAGTTGACGAAATAGACCTCTGCTCGAAAGGGGCTTTTGAATCCGAAGGGCAGGCTCAACATTTTGGTAATGAGCGGCAGATTCAGTGTTGACAAGGTGTGACGGCCGGGACCCAATACATCGAGGGCCTTGCCGTCTCGAAAGAAGACCGCGGCCTGGTTTTCTCGGACGATCAACTGGGCCCCCATCTTGATGTCTCCGGACCCCTCTTCCGGGATGCGGTGTACCATCGTCTGGCCCGTGTCATCAAACCACTCAATTACTTCCATGAATTGACTCATTTCGACCTCCGGTTGTGAGGGATTTTCCGATACTGTCCCCGGTATCTTAATCAATCTGTGGACAATGCAGAATCAGTCGAAAACCGATCAGTTCTTTCTCGCACCTGGTCTTCGAGCAGGGAAATGCCGGTGTCAAGCGGCTCAAGCGTTGCCCCCGTTATCTCCGCCGGCCCGGTCGCCGCCAAGGACCGGACATGACCCTGGATGGTGTCCACGGCTTCGGCCAGGGCGAGGTCAAATTCATACAGCCTCCGGATGCGACCCTCGTCCACCTTGACGGTTGCAAAAAGGCCTGAATAGCCGTAACTGGCATACCGTATGGCATCGGCGGTGCCGTGAAGCCGTTGTTCCAGTCTGCCCAGCGTGGCCAAATGTTCCAACCGACCGCCTTGCTGCGCCTGAAAGACAATCCGGTCCAGCCCCTTGGCCGCAGTATCAAGGTGGTCGGCAAGGGCTTGGCGAAGTTGTTTGTCCCCTTCTCGAAGGGCTTCCTTGTCCTGATAGCTTTCAATGCCCGGAACCAGCCGAGCCAGTTTTTTCAATCCATCACCGACGTGCTCTTTTGTCCCCATGATCTACCTCGCATGAACACTAGGTTAAAAAGGTCTTCTCTACTAAATCGGCAATACCGTCGATATCCTCAAGCGCAAAACACGGGACATCGGGACGAAGGGGGGTGTCGGAAACAAAGGCCACCAAGGTCGCATCATTCGTGCAGAGGGGCGTTTTATGAATGCTGCTGCGAAAAACCTCAATCTTGGGCCACGGTTCCTTTTTGTAGCCCTCTGCCAGGACCAAGTCCATGTCCAAAAAATAGCGATCAATCAGGTCTCCCAGCGTTTCTTCGGTGGTTACGTCCCGGATGACGGCGACCTTTTTCGGTGACGAAATGGCCACCGTGGATGCCCCGGCGGCTTTGTGCCGCCAGGTGTCCTTGCCTTCATGGTCGATATCGAACCCGTGCACGTCATGTTTGATGGTGCCCACCGTGTAACCTCTCGTGACCAATGTCGTTACAAGCCGTTCCAGCAGTGTGGTCTTGCCGGCATCGGACTTGCCGACAATGGACAGTAACGGGGGGGGAAGGGCTTTTTCGGCGCACAAGTCTTGGGCGGCCGGTAAGAGGCTTACGCGGACCGGTTGGCCCGCCGACAAGGGTGTTTCTTCGGCATCCAGCACGATGAGCCCGTTGGCTCTGTTCATGGCCGTCAAGGTGCCGATGTGCGGACCCAATAGCGGGGCCACGTGAAACCGGCCGTCGACCCGGTGGACCCGCCCTTGAATCCAGTGTTCGACACCCGTCTTTTCGGGAATGTCGCCGTCCAAGACGGCGGAAACCGAATTCAGATCAAAAGACGGTCCGCCCATCAGATGATACAGGGTGGGGCGAACCAGTGCGTAAAAGGCGGTGAAGACCGCAGAGGGGGTTCCGGGCAGGACAAAGACCGGCTTGTTATCACATACGCCGAAAGCAGCGGTTTTGCCGGGACTCATCGAGACGCCGCCGACGAGCAGATCCAGACCCGATTCCTTCAGAACCGACCGGGTTAAGTCCGTGGGCGATTTCGCCGATCCCCCGGTGGTAATCAGCAGATCGGCTTTCATGGCCTGGGCCACTTTTCTTCTAATGGATGCCCGATCATTTTTGGAAATATCCAGGGAGTGAGTGACGCCGCCGCACTCGGTTATCAGCGCCGACACCATATACAGGTTGCTGGGCATCAACTTGTCGGATGAAGTGGTTTCTTTTGGGTCTGCGAGTTCGCTTCCCACGGCAAGGACACTCACGCGAGGCGTCGACACGACGGGCACTTCTCCGATGCGCAGGGAGGCCAGTGTGCCTATGATCGCCGGCGTTAGGTATGTTCCCGCCGCCACTATCAGGGTTCCCTTTTTGATGTCTCTTCCCTTACGAGCGACGTAGCGGCCGGTGCTTACCGGGGCGGTTATTCGGATTTGCGTCCCCCGGCAAGTCGTTTCCTCATCAGGCAGCACGGTATCGGCGCCCTGGGGGATCACGCCCCCGGTCATGATCCGTGCCGCTTGGCCCCGTTGGAGGGGGAATGATCCAGGCACGCTGCTGCGGATGGTGGCGACAACGGGCAGGGTCACCGGGCGGTCCTGTGCCGCGGCGGCCGTGTCCCGGCCGGCGACGGCATATCCGTCCCTTAGGGCACGGCGGCAAACGGGCAGGCTCTCGCCGGCCCGGATATCTTCAGCGGCTATACGGCGGTGGGCATTTTCCAGGGGGACATTGATCGGTTCCAGCGGTGTCGTGCTTGCCCGTATGGCCTGCAAGGCCTGGCGGCGGTCCATAATGCTGTGTCGAGTCATAGCCGGCCCTTGATAAGTGGTTAACATCGATCGGTTTTTCTCTCGCCACCCGCTGTGGCGCACCCAGCTTAAGGCATTGTCTTGCGTTGTCAAGCACTATTATATTGCTTTTGGATTGACTTTTCTTCCCATGTCAAGTTTATGGAGGGAAAGGGGAGGGCGATGTCATGGCGGTCAATGTAACGGCGATGGTGGATAAGATAAAGATCCATCCGGACTATGAAAAGGTTGGGATGATCCTGTGTCATGTGGGCATCGTTCGGGGGACCTCTCGAGACGGCCGAGCTGTTTCCGGCCTCGATTTAACGGCAGACCATGAGGTGCTGAGAGCGATTCTTTCCAAACAAAAGGCCCGCAGGGGAATCGTGGAGATTCTGGTGGAGATCGCCGAGGGGCCTCTACGGGTGGGAGATGAGGTGATGGCCCTGGTGGTTGCCGGGGACCTGCGGGATCACGTCATTCCGGTTCTGGAAGATACGTTGAACGCCATCAAAAAAGACGTGACGGCGAAGACGGAACATTTCATTTAGGAACGAGATCGCATGTCGTCATTTACGCATCTGGATGATAGGGGCCGGGTTCGCATGGTGGATGTTTCCGACAAGCCGGCGACGACCCGGAAGGCGATGGCCCGTGGGTGGATCACCATGTCGCCGGAGACCCTCGAACGTATCAGGGAATCTACCGGGGAGCCTGTCCGGGAACCTATCGGGCGTGGGGGGGTGAAAAAGGGAAACGTCTTGGAAACGGCCCGCATCGCCGGAATCATGGCGGCCAAAAAGACGGCGGACCTGATTCCTATGTGTCATCCCCTCCCGATCAGTCACGCTCAGGTCGATTTCTTTTTCGAACCGGACGGCCGGCGTATCCGTATCGAGGCGGCGGTTCGCCTGGTGGGGCAAACCGGCGTGGAGATGGAGGCGTTGACCGCCGTATCGATTGCCGCACTGACGATTTACGACATGTGCAAGTCTCATGATCGCGGCATGTCGGTTTCCGAAATTATCTTGACCGAAAAGACCGGCGGAAAGAGCGGGTCTTTCGTCAGAAAACCGTGACAGTGTCGACCCCCTTCTGATCGATTTCATGAAAAAAGATTTCTTTAAGGTAAAAGACCTCGAAACGGTGTTGACGCTCATCGAGGCCTTTCCGGCGGTTGAAACGGAGATACAGCCCCTGGATGACTGTTTCGGCCGCATTCTGGCCCAAGATGTCGTCAGTGAAATCAATCTGCCGGAGTTCTCTCGGGCCACCATGGACGGGTACGCCGTCCGGGCCGCCTCTACGTTCGGCGCATCGGAGGGCATGCCCGCCCTGTTGGATGTGGTGGGGTGTGTCGAGATGGGTCAAGTGGCCGCCGGCGAGGTAACCCCCGGGCAAGCCGTAGAGATCACTACGGGCGGGATGCTGCCCGAGGGGGCCGATGCCGTGGTGATGATCGAACACACTCAGCGTTTGGACGACCGGACCCTGGAGGTCTTCAAGAGTGTGGCTCCCTTGCAGCATGTCATGGAAATCGGAGAAGACCTGGCACAAGGGGAGACGGTACTGCCCAAGGGAACCCGCATACGTCCCCAAGAAATAGGGGTCTTGGCGGCCCTCGGCAAAGATAAGGTTCCTGTCTATCGGCGGCCGGTCGTGGCCGTCATATCCTCGGGCGATGAAATTGTGCCGGTTGATCAAACGCCGGCGCTTTCCCAGCTTCGCGATGTCAATTCCCATACGTTGTCCGCACTGATCGTGTCGGCCGGGGGTGTCCCCGTACGTTTGGGTATTGCCGGGGATGACCTGGGGGCGCTGGACCGATTGTGCCGTCAGGGCTTGGCGGATGCCGATATGGTACTGATCTCCGGCGGCAGTTCCGTCGGTTCCCGGGATTATACGGTGACGCTTTTTGAAGGTTTGCCGGATTCCAAGATCCTGGTGCAAGGGGTATCGGTGAGCCCCGGTAAACCCACCATTTTGGCTGAGAGCCGGGGGCGGATTCTCTGGGGGCTTCCCGGTCAGGTCACATCGGCCATGGTGGTTTTCCAAACCATGATCCGTCACTGTATCAATCACATCGGCGGACTCGGGCGGCGAGAAAAGGATATTGAGGTGCCTGCGGAGGTGACCCGAAATGTTGCTTCCGTCCCGGGACGAACCGATTTCGTTCGTGTTCGCCTCCGGTCTGAGGATGATCGCCTGTTTGCCGATCCCCAGTTGGGCAAATCCGGACTGATTCATACCATGGTAAAGGCGGACGGTCTGGTTCGCGTCCACAAGGACTCAGAGGGGATAGACAAGGGCCAGGTGGTCAACGTCATACCGTTTGGTTCTTCTCCTCTTTAGTTGGAGAAGAGGGGCCTAGGATCCCCCGATGACGGGATCTGCGACAAGGAGTCAAGGATCCGAGGGCTTGTTTTCTAGAAAGTGTATCAGCGCTTTCAGCACTCTTTCGATTTCCGCTATGTCTTTCTTCCATATCCTTTCATAAAAACTCGGCCCGGCGGCCTCCTGTTAGCAACGAACTTGATTGACCGTGGTGTTGTATAT
>CAZHHS010000078.1:0-8452 GCA_964532395.1 uncultured Desulfobacterales bacterium
AACGGAATTTAGGGTCTCTTGGGGCCGAGTTTTAGGTGGCTTGAAATTTGAAGCGGCCCCAGCGCACGACCTTCTCAAACTTGAAAAAACTGCTTTTCAACGCCACGCTTCCCGGGATAAGATGCCGGTATGGACCAACATATAGTAAACGCACTAAGCACTGTAACCGCCAAGCGGATTGAAAATAGTCAACGGATCCCCGCCGCCGTACTTTTGCCCCTTCTCAAGGACGAAACCGGACACCATGTCCTGTTCGTCAAAAGATCAAACACTGTCAAACACCATCGGGGGGAAATCTCTTTTCCAGGAGGCGTGGTCGAGTCCGGCGACCCCGCACTTCTGGACACGGCCCTTCGGGAATCCCAGGAAGAAATCGGCCTGGCACCGGCGGACGTGACTATTCTGGGACAACTCGACGACATGGAAACGGCCAGTACCGGCTATGTAATCACCCCGTTTGTCGGTCTCATTGCCTATCCCTATGCCTTCCATATCAACACCGACGAAGTCGAAACCCTTGTCATCGTCCCCTTGGACATCCTAATGGACCGACCGTTCGGGGGATCCTACACGACAAAAAATGGAAAGCAACCCCTTCCACCTATATTTTCCTACAACGAGCACCTCATCTGGGGGGCCACCGCTCGTATCTTGCTTCAGCTTATCAACCTGATCGCCGAGTCCTCTGCGCCCCGCCCCATGCACCGCCGGCCTTAAACAAAGATGTCAAACGCCACTATCATCGGTGGGAACCAGTAGCGGAAGTCCGTTTTCCCGGTCCATCAGCCGAGACGCCGACGCCCCGATAATCTCATAGAGAATCACCTCACCGACAAGCCACGTGGTAACACCGTCCCTCAAACATCCGGTAATGGTATGCCCCGATCGTCCCAAGGCCGCATGGATATGCAAGACGGGACGTTGGTCTTCACCGGGGGCCAGCACTCCCACACCGACCACCTCGTGGGCGCCGTCTAAGGGCAGGCGCATTGGATCCGGAGGGCGTTCACTGTTCTTCTTAGGCCCGACAATCACCCGTCCCTCTCCGACTCCCCCCACCATAACCACCTGACCGTGGGAAACCCCCCGCTCAAAAGCAAACCGTTCTATGCACTCCGGAATGACGTCGCCCTCGTCCAAGCGGATGAGAAATACTCTGCCTATTGTTCCTTCCGTTACCTTCATAACCATTGCCTCCAACCCGGGATTCTCGTGTCCCCCACAGGATCCGACTTCTATGGACAGTAACACAAAAAAACGGTAGCCTGTTTAACCACACAGTCAGACATGTGTGCCAGAACAGCGTCCACGACCGTCGCCAGACGCTCGCACAACCAAAGGCGTTTTTCAAGACCTGCATGACCCAAACGAGCCGGATGAACAAGACCAACATGTCGTTTCAGCGCGCCCGCCGCCTTATCGGAGAACACCGATCCATAGAATGGGTTCGTACCCGGTATCACCGCCCGCAGGCCCTGGTTTTCATCCCGCCCCTTATCGGCGGCGACCTGTCTCAACAAATCAGTGACTTTCGGTGGCTCATCAAGCAGCATTACGACCTGGTATCTTTCAACTATTCCGGACACGGAAAATCAACGAACCCTTTTTCCATCAGGGCCAGCCTTCGGGACACGCAACACATGTTATCTCATACGGGATCCCTGGCCGCCCGAGAGGCGGCCCCCCTGTTTGGCATTGCCTCCTGTTATGGGGCTATCCCCCTTCTCCATGCCGTTCATCGCCTGAAACAAGCCCTGGCAGGCATTGTTTTGATCAATGCCGTTCCGGGGTTTTTCCCGGAAGTCATGTTGACCTCCTTTCTGTCCCACTATCGTCAAGTCTTTTCCGGGGAAAACGCGTTTACCGCTTTCCCCACCGCCTTGAAGCAATATGCCGATCGATTGTTTCCCGGCATCACCAAAGGAAAAGACCATTTCGGCACGTTGAAACGACATCGGGCCGCTCTGGCCAAAATCATTTTTGAGTTCCTGACCCTCGAGCCCCTGAAAGGCATTCGCGTGGAAAACATACCGGTATTGTGCCTCCACGCCCAGAAGGATTCCATCCTTAATATCTATCACAACTACCGGCAGAACATCCGAGCCGTTTGCCCCCAGGCCCGTTTCCACTGTCTCAAAGCGGATCATTTTTTATCGCACGCCAAAGTCCGTCGGGAAGCAACCCAACTGATCTCGAATTTCCTGGGGTTCGCGCAAAAATAACTTCACAGAATGGGCGCTCGGATTTTGGTTCGGATTTGGCCGATCCGATTGAGCAAAATCGCAGGCATAGCAGGCCATGTCGCGGTTTTGCGAGTGAGGTATCGGGCAAAGACGGGCGGAAGCCGAGATGGCAAAATGTGAAGTTATTTTTGCGCGAGTCCTAAGGAAGTGCCCACCCCTAAGCCGGCTAAAGGCCCAACTCGTCACTCATGCCCTGCATGGCCTGAAGGGCAATACCCAGAAAGGCTGCCATGTCCAGACCGGTGTTTTCGATTTCCCGAATAAAGGTGCGGTTGCAATTCTTTGCGAAGGCCTTGCTTTTAAACTTCTTCTTAAGCGATTTCACCGTTACGTTGGCCAGCTTCTTTTCAGGGTTCATCAGTGCCGTCGCGTAGATCAGGCCCGTCACGGTTTCAGCCGCCACCAACACGTGTTCGATATGCCGGGTCCGTTTCTTGTCTTGAACATCCCCGCCGCCACAAGTGGTGCCCCAGGCATGAGAACAAATGACGTCAATGGCCTCTTGGGACACCCCCGCCTCCGACAAGATGTCCCTGGCCAGGACACAATGGCTTACCGGATCGCTTTTGGTCCGATCAAAATCAATATCATGAAGCAACCCCAAGATGCCCCACTGCTCTTCATCTTGCCCGAAGTGTCTGGCCAGCCCTCGCATGACCTGCTCCGATTCTCTGCAATGCATGCGAACGCCCGCGTCTTGTATGTATTCATCGAATAGCTTTTGGGCCTGCTGGTAGGTCAGACCGGTATCGATCGGCTCGAATCCCCCGTTCATGAGTCCTCCTTTTTCCACCTCAGTTGTTTTCGGAAAGGATGATGAAATCCCCGATACCTCTCGTTCATCCCGGGAGCCACGCCTTCACCCATGCCAACACCTCGGCACTTAGTACCGATGACAGACCCGATGTCACCTTTCCTTCTCAAAGTGGGCACTTTATTTCCCAGGATAGGAGATTAATTACCCAATTCACTCCGCCATCAACACGGACCGCTTCCGGGTTAACCATTCTATATTATTAAATAAAGTTTCACAATGGCGGCTTTGGCACGATGCTTTCATAACTGAATGCGTATGAATAAGGATTTTTGGGACATAACATGTTTGTCGACCACTGAAAAGGTCAGGCTTCACATCCTTTACATGTCGTGCATCCGTTTTATCGTTGAAAAACATGGTGGGACCATGGAAACGGACCGCAGCACGTGCCTTGCCAGCATCAAAATCCCCAAGGCTCACACGGCGGCATGTTTTTATGAGTTAAAACGCCTGAACCTGATCAAGGCCGATACGACCGAACCGGGACAGCTGTCACCGGGGCTGTAAGGTTTCCGCCTTTTTAGCCGCCGATTGACCCGGGGCACACGTCCTGTGTAGACACCCTTGAGGTATCCCATGGCGTTGTGGAACAACCGACACGGCCGGAGAGGCCTGAACGGTTGTGCACATTTGTGAGCCGAGATCGCAGGTGGTGTTCCCCCGGCGGTTTTCGTCACTCCGAAGCGAATTGATCCTTCCGATTTTCTCCCCCCAAACCCCCTAAAGGTTTTAACCGGAACAACCGAAGGATAATCAGAGGTATTTATCAGTTACCCGTGAAATGCCTGGACAGGTCATGAGCCCGGATTCATGGCAACAGTCTCCCGAAGATGGGCGGGCCCTTTGGGCCTGCGGGTCTTTTTAATTCCCTTCCGGTTCGGGATAGGCAACAAGATTGACATCTTAGACAAGCTGTCGTAGTGTGACACCGGGTTTTCGCCAATTCATTCCATTATCCCGGTGTACACAGGAGTTCATATGGGCTTAGACCGAAACAATGGGGTCCAACTCGTGTGGGCCGTTCTACTGACAGCAATGGGCGTTTTGCTGTTGTTCAAGACTCCCTATGCGATTCGCGCGGGATACGACAGTGGTTTTTTGAACTTTGCGCGTTATTTCATCGGGGCGTTCTTGATCGTCGGGGGGGTACGCAAATTCTTTGCCCTCTATATGGTAAACAAGAAGACCCCTACATCCCGCGACGACGAAGACAAAACGTAGCTTAAATCGTAGAGAATTGAATCCCCATGGTTGTTTTGGACATGCAAAAGAAACAGGCCGCAGCCAACGAGGGCAACGAATCTGCGGGGCTTAAGGAAGAAGTCGCATACCGCGAAAAGCTCCTTCAGATTACGAACCGGGTCCACGCCGCCAACGACATCGACGAAATACTCATTGATCTAAAAGATGATGTGGTAGAGCTTTTTCATGCCCAACGGCTGACGGTATATGTGGTAGACGGGATCAAAAAAGAGCTGGTCTCTCGGGTCAAATCGGGAGACGAAATTAATGAGATACGGGTGCCGATCTCCACCAACAGCTTAGTGGGACACGTCGCCACCAAGGGATTATTGCTCAACATCAAAGATGTCTACGACAGCCAGGAGCTTCAGGCGATCGACCCGTCCCTTTCATTCGACGACCAATGGGACAAAAAAAGTGGTTTTCGAACCCGCCAAGTCTTGGCGGCCCCGATCAGTTTTCAGAAATACCTTCTTGGGGCCATACAGATCATCAACCGCCAAGACAATGCCCCGTTTCAAGAACGTGACGAAGCCTCTATTCAAGAATTGGCCAAGATTCTGGGAATCGCCATCTATAATCAGAAACGGATGGCAAAGGCGCGGCCGGGGAAGTTTGATTACCTGGTAGAAAACAGCATCTTGACGCAAAAAGAGTTGGACAAGGCCATCTCCGACGCTCGAAACACGAAAAAAGACGTCGAAGCGGTGTTGATCCAAAGCTTTAAGGTTGCCAAGGCGGACGTGGGCAAAGCGTTAAGTCAATACTATCGGACGCCGTTCATCGAATATAGTGACACCACGCCCATCCCCGGCGAACTCCTTACCGGGCTTAAAGTACCCTTCATGAAGCGGAACCATTGGGTTCCCATTCGAAAAGAAGACGACGCCATCGTCATCGCCATCGACAACCCATTTCACCTCCAGAAGATAGACATGATCAAGCCCTTGTTCGCCGGCCAGAAACTGGCTTTTCACGTGGCGTTGAGGGATGATATCTCCAGTTTTATCAAACTCTTCTACCAGGAGGAAAAAGAACAAAAAGATATCGACGAAATCCTCGGTCAGCTGACGGTTGAAGAAGAGGAAATTGAAGAAGCCGAAAAAAATGTCAGCGATGAAGACAGCGCCATCGTTCAATTGGTAAACAAGATCATTTTGGACGCCCATGCCCGGAATGCCTCCGACATTCATATAGAACCCTATCCCGGAAAAAAGAACACGGAAATCCGTTTCCGAATCGATGGGACATGCCAGCTTTACCAGACGGTTCCCTACAGCTACCGTGCCGCCATCGTGTCCCGCCTCAAGATCATGTCCGACCTCGACATCGCCGAGCGACGTAAGCCCCAGGATGGGAAAATCAAGTTCAAGAAGTACGGGGGGAAAAACATAGAACTGCGTGTGGCAACGGTACCCACCGCAGGAGGATTGGAAGACGTGGTGTTGCGTATTCTGCACAGCGGAGATCCCCTTCCCTTGGATAAGATCGGATTTTCGACTCGGAATTTTGAAAACTTCACCAAGATGGTCATCCAGCCTTACGGCCTCATCTTTGTGTGTGGGCCTACCGGTTCCGGCAAGACCACCACCCTGCATTCCGCACTGGCCTATATCAACAAGCCGGACATCAAAATCTGGACTGCGGAAGACCCCGTGGAAATCACCCAGGTGGGATTACGCCAGGTCCAAACGCACCATAAGATCGGCTTCGATTTTGCCGCGGCCATGCGTTCGTTTTTGAGAGCCGACCCCGATGTCATCATGGTAGGAGAGATGCGGGACAAGGAAACGACCCACATCGGCATCGAGGCATCACTGACCGGACATCTCGTCTTTTCCACACTCCATACCAACAGTGCGCCGGAAAGTATCACCCGACTTCTGGACATGGGAATGGATCCGTTCAATTTTGCCGACGCCATTCTCGGGATCATGGCCCAACGGTTGCTTCGAACATTGTGTAAAAAATGCAAAACGCCTTATAATCCCACGCGGGAAGAATATGACGAACTGGTTCGCGAATACGGTCCCGAAGAATTCGAAAAGCTCAATATCTCCTATTCCAAGGACCTCACGCTTTATAAGGCCAATGGATGTCCCGAATGTAACAATACCGGGTACCGGGGAAGAATGGGAATTCATGAACTTCTAGTGGGAACCGATGAGATGAAGAAGCTCATCCAGGAAAAGGCCAAGATGGAAGACATTCGGAAACAAGCCCTCACAGATGGTATGGCGACGCTGAAACAAGACGGTATTGAAAAGATATTCGGGGGAAACGCCGACCTTCTGGAAGTAAGAAAAGTCTGCATTAAATAGACCCCCATACGCAGGAAGGTGCGGGAAGGAATTTCGTTGAACGAGGGCCTACACGGATAGCGTCCACCTTCCTTTCGGGAACCGCTTGACGGAATTGTAGGCCCGAGTGAAGCGGAGTTCCTTTCCGCACCGGACGAAAAGCGTTGTACTGGGTGCGAAACTTGAGATACTTTCTATCCTTGGCTTTCTCGCCTCGCCGCCCGCTGAAACTTCCTCATCTGCCGCCGATAGTAATCTTTCTCCGCCGGTTCCCTCGCCACTGCTTCTTCAATCACTTCCACGGCTTTTGAGAACTTACCGTTGGCATAATAACTCTCCGCCAAGGTATCCAAGACATGCGGCTCCGGCCTGAGTTGAGCCGCCTTTCGGGCATATGAAAGGGCTTTCTCAGCCTTTCGATATCTCTCATCGTCACAGGTGGCATAAAGCCATGCCAGATTATTGAGCGCCTCTACATTCGTCGGCGACAATCGAATGACCCGCTCGTAAAAGGCGATGGCACGGTCATACACACCCCGTTGATAATACAAAGACGCCAATGCATTATGAATTTTGGGGTTTGTTGGTTCTTTCTCCATTTCGGCCAACAATGCGCTTTCGAAGAAACGGCTGTTCAGGGTCTTTCCCATCTCATCGAAACTCGTTGTATACCCGACATAACCGATCAACAGCAATCCCGCTGCAAATGCCGACATACTCGCCCACAATTTGCGATCGTGACGTCGTATCCACCCCCTGTCTTTTTCGCACTGGTCCAAAAATGCCACCCGCTGACTGATACTGAAGTGGTGCCAACTGGGTCGGTTCCGAACCTGACCGCTATATGCCGCCACTTTTTCCAAGGCGGAAACCAGAGCCCGGCTGTTGTCCAGCAGGGAAAACGCATAAAGGTCGGCCTGCCGTTCACAGTTTCGCATGAAATACCCAAAAACATATCGGAAGTAGACGAACATGAGGGCGCCCATTAAAACCGTAAAGAGAATAGACGTGATAACGGGCAGTCTCGTTGGGAAAAGCCCACTGATCGGCAACTCCACACTGGCATACAACACCGTGTAGGTAATCAGATCGAACAGGGTATAGGACAACACCATGAACCCAAAAATGAAGAGGAGATAAAAGGACAGGTGCCGCCGTTTGACATGACCGATCTCATGGGCCATGACGGCCTTCAGCTCATCGTCATCAAGGATCTTTAACAAACCATCCGTAACCAGGATATATCGAAATCTTCTGACCAGCCCCATTACCCCGGCCGTAAGAAGCCTGCCCTCAAAAATCGACCAGTCTAGAATATCCCGATAACCCAGGCGAGCACGTGCACATAAGGCCTCTATCTGACGGCGTTTGTGACCGGGAGACAACGACCGGCATTGCCAAAAGAACTTAATCATGGCGGGGGCAACCACTGCGAGGGCCACGAAAAACCCCGCAAAAAAGAGCAACTGCCCTTCCGGCCTTGCCAATAAGCGCCTGGGCGCGTCGAACGGCAAGAGATCGATTAAATCTATCCCCAAGGAAATGACGAGCCACGGTAGAACAACAGGGAGATGAAACCGCAGGTTGGAAAGCACATAGGTCCGCTTCGAAAGCGGACTGTTGAAAAGATGGACGTAAGCCTCATGGGCACAGGCCCAAATGACGGCCAAATATCCGGCATAAAGGCCAATGAAGACGGCAGCGGTCAAGGTGGGAGAATGGGAAAAAAGCGGCAAGTCACTCACCCGGCCCTTAAGATTCAACAAATAGAGATCAACAGCAAAGAGCCCGATGGCCATGATCGCCTGCCGGGCGAACAGGCGGTCAAATCGTCCATGCAACCCTTCGGG
>CAZHHS010000079.1:0-8429 GCA_964532395.1 uncultured Desulfobacterales bacterium
GATCCGTGCTTATCCCGTTGCCCTGGTTAGCGCCTTGCTCCGCCGACGGATATGATGTTTCCTTGAGGACTCCGGAAACGATGAAATATAAATGATCTTCCAAATCTCCGTACTTCTTGATCCGTCGTTGTGCCGGGAAACGGACGCGGACCAGCTTCATCATAAAGGCAATCATTTCGGGGTATGTCATTTGGGTGATGAAGGCCTTCAAGGGAAGGTCGTCCGACTCAATCCGCCTCAAGGTGGCATGGAACCGGCGGGCTTTGTCATGGGATGGCGAGACCAGACGCCACTCCAAAATTTTGGCCACCATGGCTTGAAGCATCATTCCCTGGTCGACAAAGAGTCGACAAGCCTTACGGTAAGCCTGAACAGCGGCGTCAAGGTCCTTGGTACCGGCCAACATATCTGCGTAAGCCCGATGGACACCGGGATTGTTGGGGAATATGGCCAGGGTGTTCTCAAAATCCTGCACCGAGTCAAAGGTTAATGACCCCTCAACGATTCGTTTGGCGATACTATCTTGGTTTTCCATTGCCGCACGCATGTTCACGTCTACATCCTCAATCAATTCGGCTTGCCGTTGTTCAATGCATCGACAAGGGCGTCGATGCGCTGGTTCATTATTTCTGCCTTTTTCTGTTGGAGTCGCATGATCTTGTAGCAAGACTTGAGCCGTTTGTCGTTGGCAAGGGCCATCTTGCCGAGCTTTACCATCCGTTTTTCAGTCAACTTGATCTGTTTTTGAAGCTTTTCCACCACTGCTGTTGACACCCCGCCGGATGTGTCTTCGTTAAACCCCTTAATCAGCTTTTCCAGGTCTCCTCTTTCCTCGTCGGAAAGACCGCTGCCCTGCCGTTCTCCAACGTTTGGAGCGGGGGCGTTAGATGCTTCTGCAGTGGTCGTCCCGGGTGTTTCTTCCTCGGTTTGAGCTTCGGCCGTGATGGGGGACGCCGGCGGAGTCGTTTCTTCGTCCGCCGGTTCCTCCAAGGTCAGGATGTCGTTTTCCGTTTCCTCTTGGGGCTCGGTGTTTCCCGATACCAGTGCTTCAAAGTCACGGACGTCCGCATCCGTCTCCGTTGTTTGAAAGGCGGCTTCCGATTCCGAATCTCCCTCTGCTGGCGTTAGATCGTCCGTCGCAGTTTGTGACAAGGCATTCGAGGTAAGCGTTTCGCCGGTCTCTTCCGGTGTTGATGCCGGCTCCGAGGTAACAGTGGCGGGTTCCACCGTTTCGCCTTCGTCGGTTTCGGCAATCCCCTGCGGCTGGGACAGGGCGGCGGCGGAATCCTCCGGTGTGGCGTTGCCGGCCGCCACCAGTTCATTCAGCGCCTGGTCCAGAGGTTCCTCGGCATGTATGTCTTGACTGGGGGTGATGGTCGTTCTCCTTTTTCCGATATGATGGTAGGCGACGGCTATTTGAGCTTTTCTAGTTCATCCTCGATTTTGCTGTCCAGCCGGGCAATCTTATCCTCGGTTGCCCAGTCCATGTCCTGGAGACCGTTCTTAGACGGCACACCGTTTTTCTTGTAGACAAGCGTACAGAGCAACGCGACAATCATGGCGGACAACACAGTCAGCGCCGCCAACAGATAAACTTGCACGGGGGGGGCGGCGGGTGACGTATTCGCCACCTTCTCCCCCTGTATCGTCCTTTCAGGGGAATCCACCGCAGATCGAGGGTCCCGTTGCGGCGTCCTGGCCGGCTCGTTTGCTTTTAAGTGTGTGTGAGTGCCGGTGGGTGCCGGTGGGATTTCAGATGCCGATGCTGTTTGAGGCATTGATTTAACACTTGGGTCCGTGCGCTGCCATGTCTCCTCTGTGGGCGGCGTCGGAGGCTGTGTATCTGCTCCGCTGTCGGTTGGTGATCTTTGGGCGACCGTAGCCGTAGCCTCGGACATGCCACCAGGGGGGGGTACCGCCGATATGTCCGTGGGCCGGATGTCCAGGACCAGCCGCGGCGGGTCGGCCAGGCGCAAAGTGGTCAGTTTCGGGAGGGGAAAAGCCGAATAAATCTGTGCCGTCAAGTTTTCGTCCTGCTGTTGGAACTGCAAATAATCTATCCGCTCCGTTGTCTCGCCTGGAATCTTTTCGGGAAGAACCGTTGAGGTGTCGGAAAACAGAACGGAGATTTCCTTTTCACCATTTAAGACCGGTTCTTCGTAAGTAGGAGGGACATTAAATTCAAATACCACTCGCGTATAGTCGTTGTGCTCCCCGATTCGGATAAATCGTAGCTCCGCGCCATTGGCCGAAAGGGTGAGGACGAAAAAAGCCAAGCTAAAACCGACTGTTCCCAGCATGCTCTTTAGGTGCATATTATCTTTCTCCTGCCGTTGACCCATCCCGTCATCGCGGTGACCGGGAAAACGACCTCTGGATGTTGGGTAATATATTCAAGATCCGTACCAAGTCTACGCTAAATTTCTGACGCCGTTGCGGTATCGACGCAGTCTATAATCAGGGTCGGTTTAGATCGATATTAGCTATTTGACCTATGGCGGAAAGCATAAGAAAATAAAGATCATCTCCCGATTAGTTCTAGGTAGTTAAGGCGAAAAGGGTGATTTATTTCCAACATTAATCAATTCAATCAGGGGCTTGGCTAAATGGGCCAAGCAAGCTGATAAGGAGGCGGTCTATGGAGACCCTGGATTGCACCGGGCTATCGTGCCCGCAGCCGGTGATTCGAACCAAACAGTTTATCGAATCAAAGCCGGACATCAGCCGGTTTGTGGTCGAAGTTGATAACGATGCGTCCGCTCAGAATGTCGCCCGATTCGCGGAAAACCAAGGATTCAAGGTGAACGTCGGATCGAACGGTTCGGTGCTCAAGGTTCAGGCCGACAAATCCGACGAGGGCGCTTTTGCAACCCAAGCGGAAGTCACCGCCCAATTCACTGAAAAAACACTCATACTGATTACGTCTGATTGTATGGGCTCCGGTGATGAGGTCTTGGGCGGCAAGCTCATGATGAATTACATCAATACGTTAGAAGAGATGGGCGAGGCGTTATGGCGCATCATCTTTTTAAACAGTGGGGTAAAACTCACGGTTGAAGGGGCCCAAACGCTGCCGGTCCTGCATAAGTTGGCATCAGAGGGTATCGATATTCTGGTTTGTGGAACCTGTCTCACCCATTTCGATCTGCTCGAACAGAAAAAAGTGGGAGAAACCACGAACATGCTGGATGTAGTGACAAGTATGCAACTGGCGGGTAAGGTCATCAGTGTATGATGCGCTTGTGTCTGTGTAGGATGTCTGACCTCTTCCGATTATGTGGATGGTTTTATTGAAGTGCATTCAGGCGAGTAAGGGCTACCCGTTGCGATGTGGCCGATGGAAAAACCCCCCGACAGTCCCCGGAATTTTTTTCTGGTCCAGGCGGTCTGATATGTCCGTCTCCAGACTCGACTTACTTCCCTGCTATCCTTAAGATCCCAATATTATAAGAAAATACACCTCGCCGGTTTTTTGTCCTTCCCTTTTATTTTCGGCATGTCCCATGCAAACTCCCGGATTCAGTGATTCCGGATCACCAGAAAAGGGTGTCGAGGCTGTGAGAAACGCGGTCTTGCCCGACCGGCGGATCGATCCCCGTTCGCCTCATTGTTTGCGAGAACGTGCGTATTCTAACATAACCGCATTGACAAATGTCCAAGCCTTCTTACGGTGTACAAACGGAATAACGGTTCATCACCCGGTTAAAGAAACCCCGACTTTCGGACGAACAGGAGAATAACTATCCATCGGGAATGTTACACAGAAGCCGAATGAGGGAGACCTTTTGAGGTAGCGCGTCCAAGGATTAATGATATGTTCAAACGTATGTGCCATACACCGGACGGTGGTTCCTTCAAGGACCGCCGGAGTGGAAAAGACCGACGCAAGACCATTGATCCGCGTTATCGGAATCCGGCATATCCGGAATTTGTTGATCGCCGGAAGGGGGACAGGCGGCGAGCCGGAGAGGAAAACATGGACTGTGTGGTCACCGAGAACCCGGATTCTCAACTGGTTACCACCATAGGGGTTCTGGCGGGTCTGTTTTTGCTTTCCCTTTTCTTCCTCACCACCGTAAACGTAGATCAGATGGCCGAGGTGGAAAGAGCGGCCAGTATTTTTTGTGACAATATTCTCCCCTATATACTCCCCTGGTCGTTTTAGTGGGCCTCCTCAGCGGTTTGAGGGCAAGGTGGTGGATCGGGGCCGCCTCCGCTATTTGCCTTATTTCAGTTCTCCATATATAATAAAATCCGGTTACGTAGAATACTCAAGTGAAACGTCTTTGCAGCTGTTTGTATATGCTGGCTTTCGACGCCGATACCGATACCGACCCCCGACCCCGAGAGTTGGAATTAGAAGGGACGTGGTGTTTACTTCAAGATCGGTGTCGGTATCGGAATCGGTATCGGGTCTGAGGGATAAACGCTGAATCATTATAGCTGTTTCAGCCTTCCCAGCTACTTGAGCCTCATGGTAACCGCATAATACAACAGATGACTTCTCAAAACGTCTACTGAAGGCTTGCCGCTGACCGGGGTGGGCATGTATTTTCCTTTATGATAATTCCAAAACTTGCCCTGTGCAATTTTCTTTCCGATCCCCGGGAGCTCAAAGCGCTGGCTTTTGAGTACGGTTTTTCCGGTGTAGACTGGTCTTTTGACCTTAAATCGGTGCCGGATTCGCCGGTTGCTGAGGCCCACTGGGCGAAAACACTGTCTGCTCTGGGCCCGCTTGAGATCCGCTACCATTGTCCTTTTTACAAGCTCGATCTGGGTCACGACGATCCGGGGGAGGCGGAAAAGGCGGCCAGTGTATTCCAGCGTATTATCGAACTGGTCTCCCGGGCCCAAGGTCGGTTTTTGACCGTCCATATCGGCCTCGGGCACGATTCGACGCAACCCCTCTCCTGGGACTTGACGGTTTCGAAACTTCGGGATCTGGTTGACTACGGGGCGTCACTCGGGGTTAAGGTATGCCTGGAAAATCTGGCTTGGGGATGGACGAGTAAGCCGAACCTGTTTGAAAAGCTCGTTCGGGGTAGTGGTGCCGGTGTCACATTCGATATCGGCCATGCGCACGCCAGCGAAGCGGTTCGGAGCCACTATTTTTCGCCTAAGGACTTCGTAACCCCCCACGCTGATTGCCTGTACAATACCCACATTTACCACACCGAGGTTTCCGGGCGGGGACACGTTCCGCCGCAGAGGGTAAAAGATATTGAAGATCGGTTGGACATTCTTCAACTCAGCCACTGCGACTGGTGGGTTCTTGAAGTGCGGGAGATAAACGGTTTGCTTCAGACCAAACAGGTCGTGGACCAATACCTCAAACAACGGAATCGACAATGAAGATTATACTCGTCCTGTTGGACGGCCTTGGGGATCGTTCCTATGTTCGGTTCCAAAACCAAACGCCGCTGCAGGTCGCCCACACGCCGAATTTGGACCGGCTTGCCAGCATAGGCAGCAATGGCTGCTTTCATCCAAGTGTCTGCGGCGAGTGTTTGCCCAGTGAGATGGCCCATTATCTGCTCTTTGGATATTCCCGACCGAGCTTCCCGGGTCGCGGATTGTTGGAGGCCGTGGGCGAAGGGATTCCGTTTCGTAACGACGACGTGGTCGCTCTGGCCCATCTGTCTTACGTCAGCTGGCAAGGGTCAAAACCTATCCTGGTGGACAAACGGCCCGCAATGCCCGCCGGGGATCTGACGGCGCTTTTGTCGGCCGTGGGTACCGCCAAGCGTGGGGGATGCGATTTTTGCCTCCACCCGACGGGAGGTCACGACGGTCTATTGCGGATTCGCGGCGAGGTGTCGGCCTATGTTTCAGATTCCGATCCCATGATGCCGGGACAACCGATGGCCCGGATTCATCCGGTGGACGGCAATCCGGAACCGATGCGGGCCGCGCGGACCGCCGATGCCTTAAATGCCTATCTGACTCATTGTCATACCGTCCTGGAGAATCACGCCATCAACCGCAGCCGACAGGCCAAGGGGCTCCCGCTCGCCAACTTTCTGGCCACCCAGCGTTGTGGCAGGCGGGTGACTCAGGACCCCTTTGAGGAGAAATGGGGTATGAAAGGGCGTGTAATCGCTTCCGGTGCCGTGTACGGCGGGTTGGCTCAGGAACTTGGATTGGCCTTTGAGCGGGTAGTGGATACCGCCGCTCCGGGAGAAGACCTGGGCCGGCGGGTGCGAATGGCCTTGGATGACCAAGCCCATGAGTTTATCCACGTTCACACCAAGGTACCCGACGAAGCGGCTCATACGGGAGACCCCGAAAATAAACGAGTTGCCATCGGTCAACTCGATGATGGGTTAAGGCCCTTGGTTGATGCGGTGAGTAACGGACGGGAAGACTTGGTGGTGGCCGTAACGGCGGATCACTCAACACCGAGCGTGTCCAAATTGATCCACTCCGGAGAACCGGTTCCGCTGACACTCGTCGGGAGACATGTCCGGCGGGACAAGGTGACTTCCTTTGATGAGGTCAGTGTCGCCAAGGGATGCCTGGGTTTCCTGCGGGGCCGGGAGTTGATGCTCATGTTGCTCAACTACGCCGATCGCTCGGCGCTTGTCGGTCACTGTTTGGACGGCCGGATCAGGCCCTATGTGCCGAGACGTTATCCTCCCTTTGAGCCGGTAGTAGACTGATCCACCAACTTGAGTTGGGGTAAAATCTCATCCCGTCTTGGGAATTCGAATTTTCAGTCCCAGTTCATCGAGTTGCTTTGGATCCACCGGGCACGGGGCGTCCGTCAAGAGGCAGGTCGCCTTCTGGGTCTTGGGAAAGGCCATCACGTCTCGTATCGATTCTTGTCCGGCCATGAGCATGACCAGTCTGTCGACGCCCATGGCAATACCGCCGTGCGGCGGGGCACCGAAATCAAGGGCATCCAGCAAGAAGCCGAACTTGGCTTCATATGTTTTCCGGTCGATACCCAGGGCCTCGAACACCTTTTCTTGAACCGGCCGTTCGTGATTGCGAATGCTGCCCCCCCCGATTTCCGAGCCGTTCAAAACCAGATCGTAGGCTCTGGAGCGCACCATCAGCGGGTCTGCGGTCAGATGGTCTATGTCGGATTCCATCGGAGCGGTAAATGGGTGGTGCAGCGCTTCATAGCGTTTTTCCTGTTCGTCATACTCCAGGAGGGGAAATTCGGTAACCCATACGAAAGCGTGTCGGGTATCATCGATGAGGCCCAGTTTACGGCCCAAGTGATTTCTTAAATGGCCCAGGGCCTCGTTGGTCACCTTGGGTTGATCCGCCACAAACATGACCAGATCTCCCGGTTCCAACCCCAGTCTGTCGCCTAAAGCGGTCTTTTCACCTTCAGAGAAAAACTTGGCAATCGGGGATTGCCATTGATCATCCCGAATTTTAATCCATGCCAATCCCTTGGCCTGATATACGGCGGCGAAGGCGGTAAGGTCATCGATTTCCTTCCTGGAAAGATCGATACATCCCTTGGCGTTGATGGCTTTGACCACCCCCCCCGCTTTGATCACCTTCGAAAAGGCTTTAAACTCTGCAGTGGACACAATATCGGAAACATCCGTTAACTCCAGGCCGAAACGAAGATCCGGTTTGTCCAGGCCGTATCGACGTGTGGCCTCCCGGTGGGTCAAGCGGGGAAAGGGACGGGATAGCTCGATTCCCAGAATGTCCCGGTACAAGACGGCCATCATGCCTTCGGTGACCCCCATGATATCCTCTTCCGATACGAAGGACATTTCCAGGTCGATTTGAGTGAATTCGGGCTGCCGGTCCGCCCGCAGGTCCTCGTCTCTAAAACAGCGGGCAATTTGATAGTACCGGTCCAAGCCGCCGACCATCAGGAGCTGTTTGAAAATCTGGGGAGACTGAGGAAGTGCGTAAAACTGGCCCGGATTCACCCGACTGGGCACCAGGTAATCTCTGGCACCCTCTGGGGTGCTCTTGGTCAGAAATGGGGTCTCCACATCCCAGAATCCCCGTTCATTGAGATAAGACCGGACGGTGCGGATCATGTCGTGCCGAACCCTGAGGCTGTCTCTGAGCTGCGGGCGGCGCATATCCATGTATCGGTACTGGAGACGGATGTTTTCAGATACCTGAACATCGTCTTCCAGGACAAACGGCGGTGTTTTGGCGGTATTCAATATCTTGAGTTCGGAAATCAGGACATCGATCTGCCCGGTTACCAGCTTGGGATTAATCATTCCTTCCGGACGCAGTACCACGGTTCCCCGAACGGCGAGTACATATTCATTTCGAATTCCTTGGGCCTTCTCGTGGACCTGTTGGTTGAATTCCGGATTGAACACCACCTGGGTGATTCCCTCGCGATCTCGCAGGTCCACGAAGATTACCCCGCCGTGGTCTCTGCGGCGCTGCGTCCATCCCATCAGGACGACTTCTTGATTCACGTTGTCGCTGGTAAG
>CAZHHS010000080.1:0-8100 GCA_964532395.1 uncultured Desulfobacterales bacterium
TCAGTGATCAGGGTAAGGGGTTTGATCCGAGCCTTATACATGAAACGCAACCCTTGGGAACCCATTTCGGTCTGTTTTCCATACGGCAGCGTTTATCCTTTTTGGAAGGATCGATGAAACTTGAATCCAATCCGGGCAAAGGGACGACCTGTACGCTGACCATGCCGCTGGAGAGAATAGACCCGTCTGAAATAGCGGAAGAAAGCACCCCTTCTGTGAATCCACCGGAAACAACAAGGGCGGACAGGGGAAGCCGGATCCATGTTCTGGTAGTCGACGATCATGAAATGGTGCGGCAGGCGTTTATTGCCTTGCTTGCAAAAGAGCGGGATATCAAAGTTGTGGGACATGCCGGGGATGGTGCCAAGGCCATTGAAATGGCCCTGCAACTTATTCCCGACGTGGTTCTCATGGATGTCAATATGCCGGAAACGGATGGTATAGAGGCCACTCGAGTTATCCTTTCCGCCCTGCCCGAAGTTCAAATTATCGGCTTATCGATCGACGACAGCAAAGCGACTGTCGAGAAGATGTTCGCAGCCGGGGCATGCGGGTTTGTCGGCAAGGATCGTGTCTCCGAGGACGTTCTGGCGGCGATTAGAGCGCATGGACGGCGGCATAACCGTATTAAGTCAGTCGACTCGTGATCGGCCGATTGTTGTCGGGAGATGATGATGATTTTGCTTGCCCTGATGGGGGCTCGGGTGAACACGATATCGAAGAACCGCCCACGTGCCGTTTGTGGCATCGCAGGCATTTTGTTGTTGATAATTTCCATCCTCGTGAGCGCAGAACCCATTCAGGCAAGCGATCTGGATACGATCATTTCCTTGCCGTTCGGAGTAGCCCAAGCGGGCAAACAAGCCGAGTTTTCCCTATACGTTCACAACCTCGGGGAAGAAACGGTTTCTGTTCACCTTCCAGTTCGACTATCCTGTCACCTCGAGTCAGACAATAAAAAGTGGGACCTGAAAGCCAGTGCCCTCGCATCGCCTGAAATGCAATCGGCTTTTCTTAAAAAAAACGAGTTTGTCAAGCGGGACTATGTGTTTATTGTGCCGGAGGGCCTGTCAGGTCCGGTACAAATGACAATCCGTGAGTTTTCGGCTGCAGCCGTCATGTTTGCGGTTGTTGACGGAAAAATGCATCAGGCACAGGATCAAACCGTAGTGGGCCGGAATGTGGATCCGGAACCTGCCCGGGAGTATCCGACCATGGATTCGCTGTCCGCCCTCTATCAACCCTACCTCGTAAGCCTGGCCGGCTACGAACCCCTATATTTCCTCGTGGGTGCCGACCCGGAAGAAAGTAAATTTCAAATCAGTTTTAAATACCGCTTTCTGGATCCCGAAGGTGACCTGGCGGGGAAACATCCGTGGATGAAGGGACTACATTTCGGCTACACTCAAACCTCGTTTTGGGATCTCGAATCCAGTTCCGCCCCGTTTGAAGATACGAGCTATAAGCCGGAATTGTTTTTCCAATCTTCCAATATGAATGCACGGCCACCCTGGATGCAAGGACTTTTTCTGCAAGGCGGATTTCAGCACGAATCGAATGGCCGGGGAGGAGAGCTCTCCCGAAGTACCAATTACCTTTATGCCAAACCAGTTTTCATCTTGTATGACGCCAAAACCCGTTTAGGTCTTCAAATTGCCCCCAAAATATGGACCTACATTCATAACGATGATGATACCAATCCGGATCTTGAAGACTACAGAGGCTTCTTTGATCTGGAAATAAAGCTGGGAAAGGTGGATAGCCTTGTCCTGGAGACTCACCTGCGGTGGGCTGAAGAAGGGATATCGACGCAATGGGACTTAACCTATCCCTTACATCAACATCTCTTTCGACACCTCGGATTTTATTTGCAGCTCCAGTATGTCAATGCCTTGGCGGAAAGCTTGATTGATTATCGGGACCGCAACGAGGCGTTACGGCTGGGGCTGGCGATTGTCCGATGATCTTTTGGAACCGCGACCTACCGTTTAATGGACGATCCCAAACGCATGAAAAAAGAGACACACGACAATCGAACCGCCGGTACCCTTGGCACATTCGCCGGTGTTTTTACCCCCAGCATCCTAACTATACTCGGGATCATTCTTTTCTTGCGTGTCGGTTATGTGGTGGGCAGCGCCGGCTTGGCCCGGGCCCTGATAATCATCGGCATAGCGAATCTCATCTCTGTGCTGACCAGTGTATCGTTGTCAGCCGTGGCCACGAACCTGAAAGTCAAAGCCGGTGGTGACTATTACCTTATTTCTCGTACCCTCGGCCTGGAATTCGGCGGTGCCATTGGCGTCGTCCTCTTTTTGGCCCAGTCTGTTTCCATCGCCTTTTACTGTATCGGTTTTGGTGAGGCCCTGGCTTCCTCACCTATTTTACCGGCTGATACGTTTTCTCCCCGGTTCATCGCCGGGGTCGCCGTTTTGTTTCTGCTTGTTTTTGCCTGGATGGGCGCGGATTGGGCAACCCGGTTTCAGTATCTGGTCATGGGGTTACTGGTGGCGGCCCTTGCCTCCTTCTTTGTCGGCGGGATTTCCCAATGGGACATGACGGTTTCTGCTGCGAACTGGTCGGCACCTCCGGACGGGCTGCCTTTCTGGGTTCTGTTTGCCCTGTTTTTTCCGGCTGTAACCGGATTCACTCAGGGGGTGAGCATGTCCGGGGACTTAAAAGACCCCGGCAAGAGCCTCCCGCTGGGGACCTTTCTGGCAGTCGGTGTGTCACTGGTGGTTTATCTGGGTGCAGCAGTGGTATTTTCAGGGTCGCTTTCCAACCAGGAGTTGACGGCTGATTACACCGCCATGAACCGCGTTGCCCGATTCTCCGGGCTCATAGACGCCGGGGTTATTGCCGCAACGCTCTCGTCCGCCATGGCTTCGTTTCTTGGCGCTCCGCGAATTCTTCAGTCATTGGCCGCGGATCGGGTCTTCCCCCTCCTCTTGTTTTTTGCCAAGGGCGCAGGACCATCGAGTAACCCCCGCCGTGCAGTCATACTGGCAGCAGTAATCGCTTGGATGACGATCGCGTTGGGGAATCTGAACCTGATCGCCCCGGTAGTATCTATGTTTTTCCTGATTTCCTACGGTTTGCTCAACTATGCCACCTATTATGAGGCCCAAGCGGCAAGTCCTTGGTTTCGGCCGACATTCAAGTGGTTTCATAAACGTCTCAGTCTGCTCGGTTTCCTGGCCTGTCTGGGGGTCATGCTGGCCATAAATCTGCCTACGGGCATTATTGCCATATCTGTTTTATTCGCCATCTTTCAATACCTGCGACGCACGGCGGACCCGGCCCGCTGGGCGGACAGCCGCCGTGCTCATCATCTGCAGCGAGCAAGGGAAAACTTGCTGGCAGCCAATGTCACGCCCGAACATCCCAGAGACTGGCGACCTCAGATCCTGGCCTTTTCTGAAGATCCTGAGCGGCGTCCGCCGCTGCTTCGTCTGGCCGGCTGGCTTGAAGGCGGCAGCGGACTGACGACGGTCGTCACACTAATGGAAGGCAAGGATTTACTGCTGTCCAAAAGAAAAGAGGCCGCAGAAAGTCTTTTGGAAGAAGATATCCGGCAACACAACCCCGCGGCTTTTTCGTTGGTTCTAACCACAAGGGACATCGAGGTCGCCGTCCATGCCTTGCTTCAGGCCCACGGGATCGGTCCCTTGCGAGCCAACACGATTCTATTGAACTGGATTGATCCCCAGAGTGAATCCGAGATGGGATTTCGAGAATTTCTGTTCGGGCGCCAGCTGAAAACGCTTTTCCGGTTGGGCTGTAATATTATTGTTTTGCACGCCCCGTCGGAGGCATGGAGCCATTTGATGGAGACCGAAGCTGAAAATTCCTGTATTGATGTCTGGTGGTCTGATGATGCCACGGGAAATTTGATGCTGCTTTTCGCTTATCTTATAACGCGGTCGGATGCCTGGCAAGGGGCGACATTGCGTGTACTCGCCTTCAGAAACAATGCATCGAAAGCATCTCAGGAAAAAGCGATGCGCAAAATCCTCACCGAGGCCAGAATCGACGCCGACATAGTGCTCGCAGCATCCAAGGATGCCGCCTCTGTTGTCGAACAGTCCGACCAATCGACGATCGTTTTTCTCCCTTTTCGTTTTCGCGGTAACCTGATCCAACTACCTACTGATGGCCCGACCGAAGACCTGCTGAAAAAATTACCGCCGGCGGTTATGGTTTTGGCTGCCGAGGACATTGATTTGGGGGCTGAACCGGAAGAAGGCGTTGCCGCAGAACTGGCCGAGGCCAGGGACCTGGCGGAGGAAAAGGCCAGACTGGCTAAAAAGGTGGAGAAAGAGGCTGCCGAGGCCGGGAAGGCCGCCGATACGGCCGAAGAACGCCTCAAGAAGGCTATGGCCGAAACCGAAGCCGATAACGCACAGATCGCGACATTGCGGGCAGACAGGGATAAAGCTGTGGAGGCGGCGGAAGAACTCCGTCGGCGAGCCGTCAGAGCGCGCACCAAGGCCGAACAAGTTCAAGAGGCACTCGAAAAAGATGAGACGGGCCCAGAAAAAAGTGGAGATAAAGGTGTTTGATACAAAAACAGGTTGACAGGAAAAACTATTTTGGATATTTATGGATAACTATTCTTTATAACGAACTTATGTCTTTTAGCGGGGTTTCATCTTGAAAAAAACAGGCTCAAAAAAGGCCGTGCCGGAGCATTCTGACCCACAAGATCGTTTAGAAATAATGATCAAAAAGCTAAAGGACCTTGATTTTCGCATAACCCCCCAAAGACTTGCTGTATTGAAAATTCTTGCAGAAAGCAAAGGACATCCAAGCGCGGAGGATATTTTCAAACAGGTAAAACCCAACTTCCCGACGACGAGCCTGGCAACCATCTACAAAACCGTTCATCTGCTTAAAGACATCGGAGAAGTTGTGGAGTTGGATTTCAGTGAAGAGAGTAATAGATATGATGGGAATAAACCATATCCCCATGCCCATTTGGTTTGTACACGATGTAAGACGGTCATGGACGCGGATATGGCAACCGTCGAGAATCTGGCTAAAGCGCTTGCCAGAAAGACGGGCTATCAGATTTTGAATCATCGTCTCGATTTCTTTGGCATTTGTCCCCGTTGCCGGTGACCCGGAAACGCTTGGTATATATTTTTTTGGCTCGACAGGAGAATGATTATTACATGACTATGATGCTACAAAAAGGAGGTTCAGATGTCAGACATCAAAAAACGACGTCCGATGATGGGCGCAAGAACGGCGAAGGGGGCCAGATCAAACCAAGATTGGTGGCCCAATCAGTTGAATCTTAACATTTTGCACCAGCATTCTTCCAAGTCCAATCCCATGGGTGGGGACTTTGACTATGCTGAAGCGTTCAAGAGTCTCGACCTGAAGGCCTTGAAGGAGGATCTCTATGCGCTGATGACCGACTCGCAGGAGTGGTGGCCCGCCGATTACGGTCACTATGGCGGACTCTTTATCCGAATGGCGTGGCACAGCGCAGGCACCTACCGCACCGCCGACGGCCGCGGCGGGGGCGGCACCGGCAACCAACGCTTTGCACCGGTGAGTAGCTGGCCGGACAATGCCAATCTAGACAAGGCCCGCAGATTGCTGTGGCCGATCAAGCAGAAATACGGCAGGAAGATCTCCTGGGCGGACCTAATGATCCTTGCGGGCAACTGCGCTATCGAGTCGATGGGTTTACAGACCTTTGGCTTCGGTGGCGGGCGTGAGGACATATGGGAGCCGGAAGAAGATATCTATTGGGGGGCCGAAGAGGAATGGCTGGCAACGAGCGACAAGCCCAAGAGCCGTTACGCCGGTGACCGAGAACTGGAGGACCCGCTTGCCGCGGTTCAGATGGGCCTGATCTACGTAAACCCGGAAGGCCCGGACGGCAACCCTGATCCACTTGCATCGGCCAAAGACATTCGCGAGACCTTCGCGCGTATGGCCATGAACGACGAGGAGACCGTCGCACTCACTGCGGGCGGACACACCTTCGGTAAATGTCACGGTGCCGGCGATCCCGCCCATGTGGGGCCCGAGCCCGAGGCCGCCGGTATCGAAGAACAAGGCCTCGGCTGGAAGAGTAGCTTCGGCAGCGGCAAGGGGGACGACACGATCACCAGCGGTCTGGAAGGTGCCTGGACATCAAACCCGATCCAGTGGGATATGGGCTATTTCGATCTGTTGTTCGGCTACGAGTGGGAACTGGTAAAGAGCCCCGCCGGCGCCTCGCAGTGGCGGCCCAAGGATGTGGCCGATAAGGATCTCGCGCCGGCCGCCCACGATCCGTCCAAGCGGGTCTCTACCATGATGTCCACCGCGGACATGGCCATGCGGATGGACCCGATCTATGAGCCGATCTCCCGGCATTTTCACAAAAACCCGGAAGCGTTCGCTGATGCCTTCGCCCGCGCGTGGTTTAAGCTGACACACCGTGACATGGGACCCCGAGCGCGCTATCTTGGCCCCGAGGTTCCTGAGGAAGACCTCATTTGGCAGGACCCGATCCCCGCAGTCGATCATGAATTGATCGACGATCAGGATATCGCCGCGCTCAAGGACAAGATCCTCGCTTCAGGTTTGTCTGTGCCACAACTGGTATCGACGGCCTGGGCGGCAGCATCCACGTTTCGTGGTTCCGACAAGCGTGGTGGTGCAAACGGGGCACGAATTCGTCTCGCGCCGCAAAAGGATTGGGAAGTCAACCAGCCGGCGCAGCTGAAGACGGTGCTGCAGACCCTCGAGAAAATTCAAAAGGACTTCAACAGCGCCCAGTCAGGGGGAAAGAAAGTTTCGCTCGCCGACTTGATTGTTCTGGGGGGGTGTGCCGGTGTCGAGCAGGCGGCGAAGAATGCCGGTCATGATGTCACTGTTCCCTTCTCGCCGGGGCGCATGGATGCCTTGGCGGAACAAACCGATGTCGAGTCCTTTTCCATTATGGAGCCGGAAGCCGATGGTTTCCGCAACTATCTCAAGACCAAATTCACCGTATCGGCTGAGGAGATGCTGGTCGACCGGGCACAATTGCTGACACTGACCGCTCCGGAGATGACGGTTCTCGTTGGCGGCATGCGCGTCTTGAACACCAACTTCGACCAGTCCCGACACGGTGTCTTTACCGACCGGCCGGAAACGCTCACCAATGACTTTTTCGTAAACCTGCTTGATATGACGACCACGTGGCAGCCAACCGCGGAGGACGAGGATGTGTTCGAGGGCCACGATCGCGCAACCGGTGAACCGAAGTGGACCGGGACCCGGGTCGACCTCATCTTCGGATCGAACTCCCAGCTCCGAGCACTTGCTGAAGTCTATGGAAGTGCGGATGCCCAGGAGAAATTCGTGCAAGACTTCGTAGCGGCATGGGACAAGGTAATGAACCTTGACCGCTTCGATCTGGACTGATTTTATTATAAGCCTCTTTTTAGGTTGGGGCTATTGGCAACACATACGCGCGGCGTTTCACATTCTATCGAAACGCCGCGCTTTCTTTGGGCCCTTTCAATCGAGTCGCTCCCCTGAAAGTTCTCCGACAAGCTGCCGGTAATGTCGACAATTCCAAGCCTAATATTCGTTTCAGTCGAACATTTACGTTTTTCTTTTCTAATTGTTCTAACATAAGTTTTGAGCTACAGTGTTTTTGAGCGCGCTTGAAAATATCGTAATGTTTTGCTCTGAATCGAACAATCTTTTTCTTTGGAGGTAAAAAATGGAGTTACCGTGGCCTAAATGGATGGAATTTGTCGTAGCCGGTATATCAGTCGGTGTCGGTGCGGTGGTTTTATATGTTATTGATCGCTTTCAAAAACGTCGGTGGTCCAAAAGTCTTGGCCAGCTTGAAGCGGCGGAATAATCGGGTCCAACCCCTCACCAATATCTCCCCTCCCCTGTTGGGAGGGGCCGGGGTGCGGGGGATGGGTCTTCCAACGAACTTAGCCCAAGTTGATCGATTTTTTGAAAACGGTATCGGTTCGGGACGGTCTCAGATTTTAATGGGGCTAACTGTTTGAAGCCGTTAGAGTCCCTTGGTTTCGTTGTTCCTTTGACATTCAACAGGCACCACATATCTTGGCAAATCCACATGGTTAATTTAAC
>CAZHHS010000081.1:0-8080 GCA_964532395.1 uncultured Desulfobacterales bacterium
TCGAAAAAGAGATGAGTTCCTTTAAAAAACCAAAACAGTGCCGCATATGGTGGAATCCGTACTTTTTCATCAGGCCATACCCATGGACGGCATCAGTTTCGGCCTGGGAATTCGGTTTTTCCTGGTTCGTCGTGCACGCGGTCTGAATGGAGGGAAGCCCCAACTTTTTATTTATCTTTTCCACAAGGAGGTTGGCCACGTTGTGAGAAACCAACCCCAGGTCTACGTTGTAGTTTTTTTGGATATTGGCAATAGAGGGCAAACCGGCGTGAACAACTACGACCCCCGGGTTGATGAGTTGAGCCAAAGTAATACCGAACAAGGCCTCCGCATGGGTCAGTGCCAGGAGCCCTGACATGCAATACGGCGCAGAGAGTCCCGCCATAGGCATTGTGGATACATAGATGGGAATACCCGCTTGCACGCAGTTGATGAATGGATCGATCATGGTGTCAATCACATTCAAGGGGGTGTTGATTATGGAAAACTGCACGGTGATCTTGCCCCTGCTTTCGTGCACCGCTCGGGCCCGGGCGATACCTTCATCGGTCACCGTGGCTACGTAAATCGGCTTGTCACAATGTTCAATAATGGCGTCGATAACCCCAACCTCCTGGTTCCTGATCAACACCCCTCGGGCCATGAATTGAACCACATCCACCTCGTTGACAATTTTTGCAATTCGAACCAGGTGCTCATAGGTGGGTTCGATCAACTCCCCGGTATCATCGTCATACACAAATGGCGCGGTTCCTCCCACGCCGAAAGCATTTTCCGGAATCCAATACTGATTCCGCTTGGGCGTCGTGGTCAGCGCTTGATCCACCAGAGGAGAAAGAACATGGATATGGCCGGTGGACTCATCAAACGCGGCCATTCCGGTTTCTTCGAATATCTGCCTGACTTTCGGCGACATGCACCGCACGCCGACTTCCTCCAAGATTTGCAGCGCATCGCGGTGCACGTTTTCCAAAAGCTCACTATTTTCTAAGTCCATTACAATCCCCGTTTCCGATATCGCCCTAAACAGTTACATGCATGCCGTCATAAGCAAAACGAACGTTGTCAATTTCCTTTTCCAATGCCACATAGTCGTCGTGACTTCTGTTCCAGTATTCTTCCAGATGGACGAAGAGTGTGCGGCCGGCGTCCAGACGTTTTGCGAGGGCGACTGTTTCCTCAAAGGTATAAAGCGTATGCCTCGAAATATGGTCTTCCTGGTAAACGAAGTCATGCTTGAGACCGTTTTCAAAAATGCCCGGCTGAATGATAAGCAAATCCGCCCCTCGCAGCTCACTACGTCCTTCAGGAAACGGCTTGATGTCACAAGGGGCATAGACCATCTTTCGCCCACCGCTTTCAATAACGTATATGAACGATACTTGCGCCCCGCGATCTACGGAAACAGCCGTAATTGTGACCTCTCCAATTTGTATGTGATCCCGGAAACAGGTTCGCCGGACAAACCCCTGTTGCTCATAAAAATCGATCAGCGGACCGTAGGCGGATTGGATATTACCCAGCCGATCATGCAACTCGGCCGGCACGGTGACATTAATCGACTGATCCTGGTAGGCCTCCCAGGTCCGAAAATCAATGGTCGCCTGCTCGACGACTCGAAACCCTTCCACGTGATCGGGATCCAGATGGGTAAAAAGGAGATAATCCACTTGGTCGATCCGCGATCGGTTCAACTGATGAGCGATTTCGGCGGGCGTATCTATCAACAGATTTTCGTCATGCAGAAACGCCGAGGGGCCGGTCCTGGCATAGGGAACCCCCTTTCGCCTGGCCTCTTCACATACCCGACACCGACAAAGCGGTTTCGGAATGGCCATACATCCTCCGGAGCCGAGAATAGTCAAATCCATGTTTCCTAAACTCCAACGCAACCGGCGTCAGGAACCCTAACTCCAAGGAAAGGGGCTGTTGGAAACCGGATGGAGTTCTCCTTTGGCATAGCGGTCAAACCTGAAGGGTTTGAGAAGTTCCTGCTCGTAGCCCAAAACCTCTTCCGCAACAAGCTTGCCTACACCGATCATTTTATATCCATGGTTGGAATCCAAAATCATGTAGCAATTCTGTTTGAAAACATCAAAGATCGGAAAATTGTCCGGGGTAAAGGCACCGATACCGCCGGACGGTTCATTCTTGTATGCCGAATATTTGTCCTCATATCGCTTTTGACAGTGGGCCAGTGCGGAAGTCCACATGTGGACGAATTCAGGCGTTACCGTAAAGTCCGGCGAATCAATCCCGTAGGGATCAACTTTCACGTCACCTTCTACGATATACGGCGCAGCACCGCCTTGAACCCCGCCGAAATGGAAGTCCGGCTTATAGTAGATCCCCCACATCTTGTCCGTTATCAAGGAACCATCCTCGCTCGAATATAAGGGGGCATCACTGTCCACGTGTATAACCGGCGGCATATTCCCTTGATTGTCCATGGCATATTCGGGCGGCACACCGAGGGTCCCCTCGACCAGACACCAGTAGGTCCACATCTGGCAACCTAGGTGACATATGCCTTGTTGATCCTTTACTTCGATCTTATTGGGAAGCTCAAGCATATCCCAAAAGCCCTTGGCCCAAGGCCCGGCACCGACAATTGCCCAATCGCATTCGATATCGCCCCTGTCAGTCTCAACAGCTGTTACGGCATCGCCATCGGTCTTAAGCCCCGTCACCGTCACGCCTGTCAGGATTCTCACCCCCTCGGCTTCGGCCTTATCGGCCAAGCGATAAAGGGACTTTGTGTTATGGGCGTACCCCCCCTTCTTTTCGTGCAAGACGGAGGTAATATTCTTGGCCTGCCAGTCATGAAAGATGTTTTCCCGCATATATTGCAGACAGTCCTTGCCGCCCTCGATAAACACGGAATCGTAGCCGATCTCTTTTTGCTGTTGGTATATCTCCGACACGTTGGAATGCATGGGCTCCGGGGAAATCTGCATATACCCAACCGGATGATAACCATATCCCTCGGCGTCGTCTTCCCACACCTGTACACTGTGGGCAATGAGCTTGCGCATGGCCGGCTGATAATAGTTGTTTCGAACCACCCCACAGGCGATCCCCGACGCACCGGCCCCGATAGCCCCTTTGTCAACCACCAGGATGTCCTTGCCGGCCCCCTTTTTCTTTTCCTTAAGAGCCAGGGCCAAATGCCAGGCAGTGCTCAGCCCGTGTATCCCTGCGCCGATAATTACATACGTGGACTTTGTTGGAAATGACATACATTCACCTCATTCGGTCATGCCCATCCGCGTGTGGAGATTGTCGGATGGTACGATTCGGCCGGTCTTCACATTGGGAACCGGCTCATTTCATGGTCGTTACGGGGAATCCTATTTAAATGGATCCCACCGGATGGTCTGCTTTTCATAGGCCGGCGGAAAAAGCCGTAAGAACTCATCATAATAATAAAGCTCTTTAAATGAGGCAAACGGCAACCCGTAGGCCGCTTTGGGTCTCTTTTCGAATTCACCCGGGTCAATCTTGGCGGCGATGACATCGTCCATGACATCGTCCATACCCGTTCCCATGGCAAACCGAAGTTTTTCACGGTTGGCGATTTTTTCGGGCAACATGTCCCTAAAGGCCTCGCGGAGGATATATTTCTCTATCTGGTTCTCACCGTATATCTTCCATTCCATGGGAATCTTCTGGCTGAAGGCCACCACTCGGGGGTCCAAAAAGGGCGTCCGGTATACAACACCATTGGCCTTCCATCCGCGGTCCAATCGTCTCAAGGCCGTATTATAAGCAATCTCCAAAAGCTTTTGCGCCAACCGCTCCCGCTGCTCTTCACTTTTCACCTTCGGATTCTTAAGGACCATACGGTACCCGCCGAACAACTCATCGGCTCCCTCTCCCACCATCACCAAATCCGAAAACTCCTTCACCATCTTAGAAGCAAAATAATTGGAGATGATGCCGGATATGCAGTCTTCGTCAAAACTCTCCATATACCACACCGCGTCGGAGAGGATGTTATCGATATCTTCATCGGTAATTCTGTACACATGGTGTTCCAGCTTAAGAAACTCGGCCATGAGTTTTGCGTTCTCCAAATCCGGCCCCGGCGCTCTGTCCACGGTGGCCGTAAAAAGCTTCAGGTCGGGATCGAATCCCTTGGCGATGGCCGCAACTATGGAGCTGTCCAGCCCTCCACTTAACGCCAGCGCCTTTACGCCGTTCATTCGCGTTCTGACCGCCTCTATCATCAGCTCCCTGAGATCCCGGGCGGTTTGTTTAAGGTCGTCACCGACCTCGGGGGTTTCAGGAGAAAACGCCTCGAACTCCCTCATCCCCTTCTTGGTACTGTAAATACACCCCGGGGGAAGCTCGTGAATCTCAAACTGGACGTGATCGATGAGCCCCTTCATTTCCGAACTCAAGTAGAATACGTTGTCATTTGTACCATAGAATAAAGGTCTGGCCCCCACGTGATCCCGTGCCAGAATCACCTCGTCGTCCTTCTCCACGACGGCGCACGAAAAACTGCCGTCCAAGCGGGAAAAACATTTCTGTCCGTACTTCTCGTAATACTCCTTAAACAAATCGATATCCGATTGCCCTTCCGGCCGTTCATTGTACAACTCGCCGTCAAGGAGGATAAACGGGGTTTCCTCCAGGGACGTACAGTAGGTTTTTCGGGAGGTTAGATGAATCTCGTTGGCCCCCAACGCCCCCCTGTCATCCCGCAATGTTCGCACGATACTGTGGTCCGGGCCACGGTGCCGCATGAGCCGAAGCATCTTTCGCAACTGTTCCGTGGTATCATCTTCGATTCTGCCGTGCTGTGATACGATTCCCGCTAGGCATGCCATGTAACCGCCTCCTTTTCGTCGATGGTCAAAAACTTACGCCGCTTTGGCGCCGTCATCACCGGTCTCCTTGTATTCGTGCTTCAGATCGCCGTCCACGGTTCCCCGCACTTGTTCTCTTTCCTCCGCAAAATCAAATCCCGTCCATATGCCAATGGAGCCAAGGATGGAATCCTGGGGATGAGACTGACGGAATATCTTAAAATAATAGGCGGCTTCTCTGCTGTGTATTTGGGCGTCCGGGTTTTCCGCCTTGATCCGTTCGTACTCCTCCCGACTCATTTCCTTCCTGGCTATGCGTTCCCCGAGACTTTCACAGCCCGCCCCCTGCGTGTACTGCACCTTGTATCGCCACAAGATGTCGTCGGGCAAATACCCGGTGCCCTCAAAGGCTTTGCGGAAAATCCATTTTTCGATCTTTGCCCCCTCATGTTCCCGGATCTTCAACTCCGGTGGAATCTTCATGGCCAAGTCGATCATTGACACATCCAGAAAGGGCACTCTCAATTCCAGGCTGAAATACATTCCCATCCGGTCGGCCCGTTGAAGGTTGATATTGTGAAGATTTTGAATACACCGTCTGCCTTCGGCGTTTAGCTTTTCCATGGGAAAGTGTTTCATGTATTGATAGCCCGTAAAGAGCTCGTCCGCCCCCTCCCCGGTAAGAACGACGGTTACGTAGTCTGCCGCCAGCTTGCAGGTGAAATAACACGGCACGGCACAGCGAACGAGGGAAGGATCATAACTTTCCAGTTCGCGGACCACTATGGGCAACGCCTCGTAATAGTCCGACTCGGTGAACAAGAGTTCATGGTGGGTGGAGCCGATATGATCGGCGGCAATGCGCGATGCCTTTATATCATCGCTCACCTCCCCGGATTCGTCACGCATGCCCACCACAAAGGTGTGCAAGTTGGGTATCTCTTCCGCGGCGATGGCGGCGACCAGACTGCTATCCAGCCCCCCACTGCAAAAAGAACCGACCGGGACCTCGGGATCGGCCAACAGTCGCTTCTTTACCGCCTTGATGAAGGTGTCGCGAATGGCTTCGCAGGCCTTTTCGGTGTCGGCAAGGAGGTGGTCCCTTATCTTAGGCAACTGATAATACGCCACGAATCCGTCTTTCGGTGTGAAATAGTGACCGGCTGGAAACTCCTTCACCTCGTCGACATGGGAATGACTCATAGCCCCAAGTTCGGAGCTGAAATAAAGCTTTCCGTTCTTGTACCCGTAGTAGAGCGGCTTTATCCCGATGGGGTCTCTAGCAAGCATAAAATCTTCGCCGTCCAAGATGGCAAAGGCAAACATGCCGTCCAATTCCTTCACGCACTGAGGACCCTTTTCCTCATAAAGGTGCAATATCGTTTCCGTGTCGGAGTTGGTTCTAAAGTTGTGCTTTCCGGAGAGCGTCTCCTGAATCGTGCGGAAATTGTATATCTCACCGTTACAGATAATAGCCCGGCTTCCCTCATTCAACACAATCGGTTGATGCCCCCGCGCCACATCGACGATAGACAATCGGGTGTGCCCGAAGACGAAGTCTTCGTACGTGTAGACCCCCCTGTCATCCGGGCCGCGGTGTGGAAGGGCGTCCAACATCTTATTCACCGTGTCCAAATCTTTTGTACCAATACATCCTGCTATACCACACATGGGTATATCTCTCCTTTCTTTGTAATGCCCAAAAGTTATTCGACAAATACTTTTTCGAGATTGGCTGTTGTCAATGGGTCTTCCATATACATCCCCACACCAATGCGTTGAATCGACTCCATACCCCTTACATCATACGTCGCCGGTTCTATTTCAGGGGCATCGTCAGGTGTTACTTCTCTGGCGTTCTCTATGGCCCTTTCCAGCTTTCCGATGGAAAAATCGATTAGATAGCGGAGAAATGCAAAGGAATGCCGCACCATGTGAAACCCGTATTTCAACCAGAGGGCACGCCCCATTTTGGCATCGGCATAAGCCCGTTCCGTGGGATGTTCTTCGTGGGTCGTACCACCGCTTTGAATGCTGGGAAGGTCAAGCATCAAATTCAGGTGACTCATAAGGATATTGAGGTAATTATGGCTGATAAGGCCATAATTGGGATTATATTCTATTCTGGGATCGGCAATAGTTGGAAATCCGGCATGAACGCATGTGATTCCGGGATTGAGGAGTTGCGCCGTGCAAATGCCGAAAAGCACCTCCGCATGGGTCATGGCCAGTACACCATTATAACAATACGGGGCGCTGATACCCGCCATGGGCATGGCGGAAATGAACAGGGGCAGGCCGGCTTTAATCACCTTTACAAAGTGTTCGGAAAAATTCTCGTTTACCTGCAGTGGCGGCCGGGTAACGCAAAAGACGATCATGATGTCTTTTCTCGTTTCATATAACTTTTCAGCATTGGCCAATGCCGCATCAGAGGTAACGGCAAAATAAAGGGGTTTGGAACAATGCTTTGCCATCGTGTTCATCTGTTCGATCTCGTCTTTGAGCTTTACACCCCTTCCCGTGCCTGCAATCAGGTCCGTTTTATCGGCAATCTGGGCAATCCGCGCCACATCATCGACAGTGGGCATCTTGCCGCCCTCCCCCTTCTCGTCGTCGTAAATGTAAGGAGCCGTACCACCGACAAAAAAGCTGTTCAGCGGTACAAAAAAGTCGGCGATGCCGGGGGTTTTGGCAAGACATTGCTCCACCAGGGCGTTGGTTACGTATACCCTTTCGTCATAGACCACGGCCAGCCCCTGGGCCTCAAACGCCTGGAATGCCTTTTGGATTTCCGGTTGTTTACAGCCCACACCCAGATTCTCCAATATCCACAACGCATCCTCATGGACCCGCTGTAACATATCCACCGTTTCATTCCCCAAAAGGGACCTTGATTTTTCAACCTGTTCGGATTTCACGTATTCGTCTCCTCCTCGTGATAAAAGCGACCCGGTCGGGTCTGGTATTATCTACCCCAGTCGGTCGGCCGCTGCGAATCGACGCGGCCCCCAAGACTACCCACGTTAAACAATATGGATACCGGCTAAAAAAGGAAGTTGGGAAGGATCCAAGCAAGGGTTAACATAAAATATTCGTAATGTTCTTATGTCATCTGAAATTATTTGAATACGAACATTATGCACACACTTTTTCTTTTGTCAAGGATCTTTTTGCACCGCTTCAAGAAGCCAACCTGACGGTATCGGTGCAGGAAATTGTTTGTTCGCTTGATTTATTCGACGTCCAGGTCCTGAACATCCAAC
>CAZHHS010000082.1:0-7964 GCA_964532395.1 uncultured Desulfobacterales bacterium
GGAAAGCCCTTATCGGGACCGTTCGGTGGAAGAAAATTTGAGGCTCTTCGATGCCATGCGGATGGGCGAATTTTCCGAAGGTGCCCATGTCCTTCGGGCAAAAATCGATATGGCGTCTCCCAACCTAACCATGCGGGATCCCACCATGTATCGGATCCGGCATGCCGCTCACCACCGAACCGGTGATGCATGGTGCATCTACCCCATGTATGATTTTGCTCACTGCTTGTCCGATTCGATAGAAGGAATTACGCACTCCGTGTGTACCCTGGAGTTCGAGGGGAATCGGCCGCTGTACGACTGGTTCCTCGATCAGCTTCAGGTCCACCATCCCCAGCAAATTGAATTCGCCCGGTTGAACTTAAGCCATACGGTGTTGAGTAAGCGGAAACTGATCACCTTGGTCAAAGAGGGCCATGTGACCGGCTGGGACGATCCGAGAATGCCAACGTTGTCCGGGGTCCGTCGCCGGGGATATACCCCTGAGGCCATCCGGACCTTTTGCGACAAAATCGGGGTGGCCAAAAGAGACAGCATGGTGGATGTGGCCTTATTGGAGCACTGTCTGCGGGAAGACCTCAACAAACGGGTACCTCGAGTCATGGCGGTTCTCCGTCCCCTCCGGGTGATCATCGACAATTATCCCGAGGGCGAGGAAGAATTACTGGAGGCGGAGAACAGCCCGGAAGACCCGGAAATGGGGACGCGGGAGATTCCCTTTTCCCGAGAGATCTACATTGAACAAGAGGATTTTCTGGAAGATCCGCCCAAGAAGTTCTTTCGCCTGGCGCCGGGCCGAGAAGTTCGGTTGAAGCACGCCTATTATATCACCTGTGTCGATGTGGTCAGGGATGAACAAAGCGGTGAGGTCACGGCACTGCACTGTACCTACGATCCGAAAACCCGGGGAGGTTGGTCCCAGGACGGTCGAAAGGTCAAAGGGACGCTGCACTGGGTATCCGTTCCCCACGCGGCCAAAGCGGAAGTTCGGCTTTATGACCACTTGTTTGTCAAAGAAAATCCCGGCGAGGTACCGGAAGGACGGGATTTTACAGCCAACCTGAACCCCCGGTCACTGATAACGTTGACGGAATGTCGGGTGGAGCCGGGTCTGGTCCGGTCCGAACCGGGAACTCGCTATCAGTTTTTGCGCCAAGGGTATTTCTGTGTGGATAAGGACTCGGTTCCCCACCGGCCTGTGTTTAATCGCACCGTTACCCTGCGCGACACATGGGCGAAGATACAAAAGGCTCAGAAGAAAGCTTAGGGGGGAACGGGCTGCCCGGTGAGGAAGAATTGAACCCACTGAAAACCGAGCTTCATCATTTCCTCGTCAGACGCTTTCAGGCGTTTCACACGATCCCGAGAGAAATCGAACCGAGACAAAAAGGAGCTATCGAATACGAATTCCCGGAACTTATCGACGTTGAAACAGGCCGTAAAGGCCATCCTGATCTGCTTGTCCCGGTTTTGGCCCCACGGGTCGGTGCGAAAGAGGCTGTCCATGTCGACCCATAAATCGTTCATTCGATTAAATTCCGCCATTTGCTGATCGGCGATCCATTCGGTAACCGTCCATCGTCTGTTTTCGTTATGGCCCAAGCAGTGAGAATCCTTTTTTAAAAAATAAAAGTCCGTGCGACTGCCATGGGGGTCCCTTCTCGATACTCCCCGCTCCAGTGGATAGGTGCGGCATGAGGACGGTCGATCCTCGTAGATCCCGCATCCTTCATGGGTAAGAAACGGGCACGGCTTTTCCGGGCCTTCCGTCATCTTTAACATGACGTTGGGGAAGAAGGGATTGTCCCGGACGGCGCAAAAGGTATGCTGATCCAGAAACGAAGTGGAATCCATCTGTAGCCGTTTTTTCATGCGGATGACGTCGTAAGGATAGAGATACATGTCGGCGTCTTTGCAGCAGCGGGTGAAGCATGCCACATCGGGATGGCAATCGAAGCAAAACGGTGTGTCGCCGATCGGTGTGTGACCCGGCGGAAATAGGTCTGTCTTCATGACGCCGTTTCTTTCGAACGATTTCCAACGTCCATTTCCAGTAGGTCCTCGGCGAGAACCAGCGGGCCTGCATAGGTCTTACGGCACTGGGCGGCCACATCGACAGCGTCGCACTCGGGATAGAAGTGAGTCAAGACCAGTTTTCCCACGTCGGCCGCCGTGGCGATCTCTCCTGCCAGGGAAGGGGTGAGGTGTCCGGGGACCTTTTGGTCGTCGGGCAGGGCCGATTCACAAATCAGCAGGTCCGTATCTTTGGCCAGGTGGATGAGGTTGTCGCACATGTCCGTATCCCCCGAATAGACCATCGACGTGCCGTCCGCGGCGGTGAGCCGATAAGCCAGACTTTCTTCCGTGTGACTCATGGGAAGGCTGTCCAGTTCGAATTCCGGGAAGTCCAAGTGATCGGGGCCACTGTTGTCGAGTTCCATGACATTCAATAGTCCCGGGGCCATTTCGATCCATTGGCCGTACGCCGAGCGTAGCTTGTCATAGAAGCTGCCGAATCCCTTGGCGGCGATTACGGAAAGCGGGATACGACGACGACTTTCCGGGTACTTTGTGGCAAAGAGCAAAGAGACGAATTCCCCCGTGTGATCGGGATGCAGGTGGCTGTAAAACAGATGGGATATCATGTCTATGGTTACGCCGGCTTCGAGGAGTCTTCGCATGGTGCCGGCTCCGGAATCGAACAATACCCGGGCGGTGTCTACTTTGGTGAGCACGGCACAACTGCTCCGCTTCAAAGAAGGGACGCACGTTCCGGATCCCAAGATGGTTACCTTTATCTTACCCATGCCGTAGCCCCATTCAAGCCGGTCCAGACGATTGGCGGTATTTACCGGCGATTTCCAGGACGCGATAGACGGTTGCCCCGGCGATGTAGGCGATATCCTCCGTGCCCAGATAAGATGAGATGGACCCATCGAAGTAGACATTGCCTTCCGCCGGAAATTCATTGTCTCCTTCCCATAGGCAAAGAACCACCGGTACCCTGGGCAGAGAGCATATGCGAAGCGCCACATCCCCCGGCGCCGTTTCCATCCGGCCCAATTGGCGGGCCACGTGTGTGAGGGCTTCGGGCCTGTCGGCCAAGGCCTTAACAAGCGGAGAGATCGCCCGTTTCACGAAGGACGGGTAATAGAATGGGCCCGATGGGACTTCTCGGAAGGTGATCCACCGGGATTCCATGGGAGCGCCCGTTGCCTCGGTCAGATAGTGAAGGAGGAGGACCTGATCGGGAAGGGACAATGGCGTATCCGCTTGCTCGAAGGCGATATTGTCTTTTGTTACGTGAAGCCGGTGTGTCCGTCCCAAATAAGAGATCGGCACCCGTTGTTCGGTAGGCGAAATCTGATGCAGGTCGACCCCGGCGTTGTGACAACACCGCTTGATGTCGCGTTCTTTCAAGGTTTGCAAGGCGAGTCTGCGGGCTTCCCTGTAATCGTCGGGTGTGGGCATATCCTTTAAAGCGGTTTCTTCTCGGTGTCCGACCGGATATTCGATTTGAGTTTCCGCCATTCTTGCGTTAAATTGGAGATTCGTCAAGCGTTGATGTGTGCCGAGATTTTCGGGTATCGGCCTTAAACGGCTTCACACAGTTGCCCGACCGGCGGATCGATCCCCATTGGCCTCCTTGTGGCAAGCACTCGGGTGTTGTAGAAAACCGGATTGAATAATTATAAAGGGGTTGTGATGAAAAACCGGGTGTATACGCTGTCTTATTACTGGTTACCGGTGATTATCTATTGTGCTTTGATATTTGTTCAGTCGTCGCACCCCATGCCGGAAACCGTCCCTCATTGGCCGCTCAAGGATAAGCTGCTCCATTTTGGGGCATACGCGGTCTTGGGGGCATTGTGTCTCAGGGCGCTCAAACCCGGTCCATGGGGGCACCGCCGCAGGTGGATCATGCTATGGAGTATGCTCTTTGCAGGCCTTTATGGGGTCAGTGATGAGTGGCATCAGTCTTTCGTTCCCTCTCGCTCAGCGGAAATGGGAGACCTGGTAGCCGATTTTTCCGGGGCCGTCTGCGGGGTATGGGTTTATGACTGGGTGTCCAGACGATATCCCGTGGCAGGGCGTCTATAGGTTATTGGAACAGGTTGTCTGATTTTCTCGGGATAAAAGGATGCTCAAGTTTCGCACCCCTATTTTAACCCGACTGCCTCCAACACGGGAGTCTACAGCCGTCATACGCAGGAAGGTGCGGGAAGGAATTTCGTTGAACGAGGGCCTACACGGATAGCGTCCACCTTCCTTTCGGGAACCGCTTGACGGAATTGTAGGCCCGAGTGAAGCGGAGTTCCTTCCCGCACCGGGCGAAAAGCTTTCTACTGGGTGCGAAACTTGAGAAGGATGCACCATGTCTGCACGCGAAATTCAAGTCTACGGGATCGGTCAGTGTCCGCTGGATCACATTGGACGTATCGAGGCCTATCCACCGCCCGACACGAAGTGCGAGTTTACGGACCTGACCGTGGCCGGCGGGGGGCCTGCAGCCACGGCCATGGTGGCCTTGTCTCGATGGGGGATTTCGTGTGCATTTGCCGGGGTTGTCGGCGATGATGCCTTCGGCCCCACGATATGTGCCTCTCTCAAGGCGGAAGGAATTGATACCGGCGGTATCCGTGTTCGAGAGGGCGGGGCCTCCCAATTTGCCTTCATTATTGCCGAGCCGGCCACCGCCCGGCGTACCATCTTTTGGCGCCGGCCGACGGGGTTGCCGTTAATGCCCGAGGAGCTCGATTATGGTGTGATCCACCGAGCCACGGTCATCCATACGGACGGTCTGTTCATGGAGGCCTCTTTGGCCGCCTGTCGGGCAGGGCGGGAAAAAGGGACGCAAATTGTTCTGGATGCCGGAACCTTGCGGGAGGGGATGCTCGATTTGGTCCGGTTGAGTGATTACTGCGTGGTATCGGAACCGTTCGCTCAAAGTCTCGTGGGTGACGCGGGGTCCCTCGAGGCCTGTTACCGGTTGAAATCTCTGGGGCCTCGCCTGGTCGGGGTCACCTTGGGAGAAAAGGGCTACGTGGCGTTGGCGGGAGAAAAGATCATCCGACGGTCCGCTTACCCTGTCGACGCCCTCGACACGACGGGATGCGGAGATATTTTTCATGCCGGGATTACGTACGGTGTTGTGATGGGATGGAAAATGGAAGCGGCGCTTGATTTCGGGGCCTGGGCGGCGGCCATGGTGACCAGACAACTGGGTGGTCGCAAGGGTATCCCGAGTCGCAGTGAAATAGGAGAAAGTAAGTTTGACGAAATCATAACAACTCAATCTTGATGTCACTCGCAAAACACTTTTTAGACGCCGTCAAGATTGGAAATGATTTCTGAAGGAAGGAAGCGGATGGTCAATAAAAAACGGACAACTGTGGTACTGGCAATCCTGTTTGTGGTGAGTTTCATGGGGGAGGTCCGAATCTTGGCGGAACAAGAGGCGGGACAGGAGGTCGTGGTGGCCGATTTTTCCGGAATCGAACCCGGCGCTTTTCCTCCCGGATGGAAGGCGGTGTGGGCCCGAGACACCTTGGCGGAGGACATTTATAGCGTGGTAAAGGAGGATGACAACGCTTACCTCAAAGCCGTTGCCGACAACAGTGACATTCTTATCGCCAAGGAGTTTACCTACGACCTGAAGGTATATCCTTTCCTGAAATGGTCATGGCGGGCCGTGGTCCTTCCCGAGGGGGCGGACGAGCGGGAAAAAGACACCGGGGACAGCGGGGCCGCCGTCTACGTCATCTTCCCGGGCCGGTTCAGGCCGGAGAATATCAAGTACGTGTGGAGTTCTTGTCTGCCGGTGGGAACAACCACCGAGAGTCCCTATAACAGCAAGACCAAGATTGTGGTACTTAGAAATCGTTCTACCTCGCCGGGGCAGTGGGTGTCCGAAGAGGTCAACGTATATGAAGATTACAAACGGTTTTTTGATGGTGAACCCGGCGAGGTGCAGGCCATTGCAATCATGTCCGATTCGAACGATACCGAATCGAAGGCCGTGGCTCACTATGATGACATCCGTATCAGCAAATCCAGTGAGGGCGAAAAGGCCGAGGAAAGACCGTCTGGTAAAGACCCTGGCGAAGACTCTGGGGACGAACCTCGGTCGGCCGCAATGCCCGGTGCTTCCAAATGACCGTCGGCCGTGTCTGTGGAATCCCTGAGGCTGTATAAGAGAGGTGCAGATGATACAAGACGACGGGCCCACCCCCGGGCCGTTGGGAGGCTTGCATTATTACGCAAGGTTGGCGATTGAAACGGTAAGGTTGAATCGGTCGGCCATGGCGGTCGCTTCGGGAGATCGAGGGGCGCTGGTGTTTGGGTTGGTGGCTACCGCCCTGGGTAATGGATTCAGCGTCCTGTTTTACTCAGGGTGGAAAGGAATTGCCTTGTTTGCATGCTTTTCAGTAGCCACAGTCGTTTTCTTTTCTGCTTTCGTTCATCTTTTTGCCGGATATACGAAAGGAAAAACCGAGTTCCTGGGTATCATGCGCATCGTCGCATTGAGCGGGATTATTGACTGGTTGGCTGTCATTCCCTTTGCCGCCCTACTCGTTACCTTGTGGAGCGTCGTTATCGCCGTGGTCGGCGTCCAGGAGGTCTATGGACTTAGTCGGGGCCGAGCTGTTTTATGCGTGGTGGTATCTGCGTGTGCGCTATGGATTATCACCGTTGCACTGTTTTCCGGCCCATTCGCTCAGTGGTATGAAATACCAGGAGGGTAGACGGGTGTGACGACAATCCGAAAACAGATGATGCAGTTGCTTTCCGAAGACCGGTATCGTGCCAAGGAGATTTCTCAAGCCCTCGGCATTCCCGAAAAAGAGGTGCCCGATCATCTGCGTCACATTGCCCTTACCGTTGGTCGTCAGGGGCGCAAGCTGTCAATTGAACCCGCCGTGTGCCTGTCTTGTCAATACGTGTTTAGGGACCGGAAGCGACTTGGCAAGCCCGGAAAGTGCCCCAGGTGCAAAGGACAACACATCAGAGAACCGCGATATCATGTCCGTGAAGGGTGAATTCCCGATGAACCCGTCTTTGCTTCTTGCCAGCAGCCGTGTTACATAAAAGCGCCAAGTGAAACAGCAGACTGCAAAAACGCCCTTCCGGCAGTGGCTGGACGCCTGTCGGGTCTATACGGACCGACGGGTTTTGTCCCTCCTGTTTTTCGGATTCTCCAGCGGCTTGCCCCTGGCACTGACCTTCGGCACACTCAGTTTGTGGCTGGCGGAAGTCGGCGTATCCAAGACCACCATCGGTCTGTTCGCCCTCATGGGTATTCCCTATACATTCAAGTTCCTATGGGCACCGGTAATCGATCAGACATCCGTGCCCTACCTAGCCCACCGGCTGGGACGTCGGAGAAGTTGGGCCATTGTGACCCAACTGGCCCTGATGATAACCATCACCGGTTTGGGGGCTACGGATCCGGTGGTACAGCCGAGCTTGACGGCCCTGTTGGCCCTTCTCGTGGCTTTTTGTTCCGCCACCCAGGACATCGTTATCGATGCCTATCGCGTTGAGATTTTAGAAGCCGAACAATATGGTGCCGGTGCCGCCACCATCGTTTTGGGATACCGTCTTGGCATGCTGGTTTCAGGGGCCGGGGCCCTGTATGTCGCCACGTATGTCAGCTGGTCTGCCACGTACGGCTTGATGGCCCTCCTTATGTGTGTGGGCGTGGTTACCGTTCTGATAAACCCGGAACCGAAAGTGCGGCGCAGTCAAGAATCGGTGGAACAAGAAAAGCGCATCGCCAGGTACCTCGAAAAGAAGCCGCATCTTCAGGGAAAAGGCGGGCGGGTCCTTGCCTGGGTGTATGGCGCGGTAATCAGTCCGTTCGCCGAGTTCATGGGCAGACGGGGGTGGGTGTTGGTGCTACTTTTCATCCTCTTGTATAAGTTCGGAGATGCGCTGGCGGGGGTTATGGGAAACCCGTTTTA
>CAZHHS010000083.1:0-7950 GCA_964532395.1 uncultured Desulfobacterales bacterium
TGGTAAACCCGGCCGCAACGGAACTTAGGGACTCTTAAGGCTGAGTTTTAGCCCCGTTGAAATCTGAAACCGTCCCGAATCTTATGCAACCACCACGGTCAATAAAGTTCGTTGCCGCCAGGAAGCCGCGGGGCGGCTTAATCCAGCTTCCATGGATTGCACGTTGTGTGCCGTATGGCCCCGTCCGGTGCCTGTTGCGGAGTCCAAGTTTCTGAATAGCAAATCGACAGTGCCTGTTCTATAAATATCTTTTGTGCAAATTTAAAGTCTACAAAAAGAAAGCCTCTGGTGAGGCATGACCAGAGGCTCGGGATGGGAGTGGAATTCAATGCAATCCCACTTGAAATGCATGAAACAATAATCAGGTGACAAAATGATGGCGGTTGCGTTGAATTATTATGGTGGAAGGTATGGGATTAAATCGTAAAAATCGCCGCAAGCACCTGTCGACTCGGAACCTTGTCTCGGATTTGTCATGTGGCGAGTCGAACAAATCTTGCCACATGCACTTCCGCTCTCGGCAGTGCAGTGTTCCCCATGCCGAGACCCCCAGCCAATATTTGAAACAGGATTTTCTAATTACCGTATCCCAATCGTCAAGATCGGATAATAGGCTTGCCGACAGTTAATAACATCTTTCCGACAGGAGTAAACAGCCAATGGCATTTGCAACCTCTGCTGCCGCACCCAAGACGACGACCACCAAGCCGACAGCGCTGAGGTCTTCGTCCCCTGAGAGAAATCCCTTTTGTAGAAAGTACCGACGCTGTCTGGACCAGGCCGCAAGGCTCGATTTAAGACAGATTGATTGTTCCCGATGCGTTTTTCGGCATGACCGGTCCGGAAATGAGGAAACCAGAGAATATCTGACGGGCTATCTCGAGCTGCTCAAGGTTATTGTACAGGGAAACAAATGGTTGGAGCCGTCTCGAGTGATTGTTTCCGATCTCGAGCCGGTCTGCGAGACCTATCGGGAGAATCTTGACGTGTTCCGTTGAACGGCGCTGCGCTCCGTCATCCAGCATAGCCGTGCATCTTTCCGGGTCCGTTTCCGTGCCTTCTCCTATGATTTTTTGGGATCCTTATATCCGCAGTCTGAAAAATCGTCCCATAAGCAAACCGGCACCAATACCCACAAGCAAGGACAGCAAAACCTTTCCCGCACACCGCCCCTTTCCGGTGGCCCGTCGTCTTGTCTCCCTGCGGCTTACCTCCTTTTCTACCAGCGGGGCGGCTGCTACATCTTTCAGTCCCAGTTTTTTGGCCATTCTACCCACTCCATTTTTTCAGAATCTCTTCGCACAGGGTGTCCATTTCGTAGGCCGCCTTGCTGCCTGCTTGATATTGCGAAACGGCAAGCCCGGAAATCAGGCTCTCTACGTACGCCACCCGCTGACAGATCTCCGTGTCGAATATGTCGATCCCTTGCCCCTCCAAGGCTTCTCTTGCTTCATTGCCCACCCGGGTCCGGGGTATCTTCCGGCATACAAGGGCCCTGCTGTTTAGTGACCGATTCCGTTTCTTGGCTTGCCGAATGAATGCGATTGTCTCTCTGCTGGACCAAATGTCTAAGGGACTGGGATTGATCGGGACAACCGCCAGCGTGGCCACGGCCAATACCGAATGCTGAGCCGGACCCAACGCCGGTGGAGAATCGACGGCGATGACGTCATAGGATTTACGCAATCGCCGAATCTTTTCACCGAGTGCCGAGTCGGCGTAATGAAAGACATCAAAGAGCAAATTCTGGGCGATCCTTTGCCACTGCAACACACTTCCCTGAGGGTCGGCATCCACAAGCGCCGTCTTATACCCACGGCTGGACAGGCCTGCAGCTACATTGACGGCCACGGTCGTCTTTCCAACGCCGCCCTTTTGGTTCAAAAAAGCGATAACCACTTGTTCCCGCACCATAAAAAGGACCAAAAAACAGATTTTCTAACAAAAAAATCGCGCATTCTTAACAAAACTCTCACAATTGGGCGTTATCATAGACGTAATTACGATTATAGGAGGCCCGATATGGAACAGTATGTTCACCACATTCCGGGAAGGCTGCGCATCAAGATTCCAGCGATTCGAACCGAGCCCGGCAAGTGTTCCGATGTAAAGGAACTACTTGAAACCATGTGCGACGTTCACACGGTTTCTACGAACCCGATTACGGGCAGTGTCGTCGTCGAATATGACGAACAGGGCGAATCGGGAGATCAAATACTGGATATCCTGACGCGACACGGATACTTCGAAGCGGCCAAGGCGGTAACCCACGATCAATACTTTCAGTTTGCTGCCACAAAAGCGGGTAAGAGGGTGAGCAAAGTCCTTTTCAGCTGGGTGGTTGGCCGGGCGCTGAACGGAACCCCCCTGTCCGTGTTAACCGCGCTGATTTAGCCTGTTCGTCCCACCCTGTCGGTGCCCCACCGTCGGCAAGCGCCCGATCGGTCGTCCTTCCCTCGTTTTACATTAAGCGGCTCAACTCCAATCCAACCCCTGTTCCGTTTTATGGCCAGCCACACACGATCAGGCTGCCTCGACTTTTCCAACCGAACAGTGTTATTTCAGGAGATCGGATTTGTCCGTTTTCTCCCAGGGCAGATCCAGATCCGTTCTTCCGAGGTGACCATAGGTGGCCAGCTTTCGGTAAAACCCGTCCGGATGTGTACGGGGCAAATCCCGTAGATGAAACACCTTTAGAATCGTGGCAACCCGGAAATCGAAATGCCGTTTTATCTGTTCGACCAGTTCCTCGTCGGGAACAACCCCCGTTCCGAAGGTCTCAACCTGAAGGCTCACGGGCTCGGCCATACCGATTGAATAACTGCATGCCACCTCACAGCAACAGGCCAGCCCGGCGGCAACAATGTTTTTTGCAGCGTATCGGGCCATGTACACGCCAACCCGGTCTATTCGCAACGGGTCCTTGCCGCTCAGTGCACTTCCGCTTCGCCGGCAGTATTCCCCATAAGTGTCCGCGGCATTTTTGCGCCCGGTAAGTCCCGGATGCTCGGAAGGCCCTCCCAGATAGGGCCCATCAGGGTTGATGAAGATTCGCGTGCTGTTATCTATCTTGATCTCCTCGCTCTGAAAAACCGGGTCAATGACGGTCTCTCTGATGTCATCGTAAACCGTCTGTCTTCCCGGTTTTTTCAAATTGCTTTGACTGGCCATCAGGGAAATACTGTGCACCCGGGTCGCTTTGTTTTGAAAAAAATCAATGCCCACGTGCACCTTGCCGTCCGGCCGAAGGTAAGACAGCCTTCCCTCCTTGCGCACCGTGTCAAGTTGTCGGGCAATTCGATTGCACAGCCATATCGGCAGGGGCATCAACGCGGGAGTATGGTCGCATGCGCATCCAAATACGGTAACCTGGTTCTTGACCGCAATCCGGTCCGCCTCTTTTTCCGTGAGCGCCTGCTCATCAAAACGGGAGTCCTCCTCACAGGGAAGCTCTTGGGGTATGGTCAAAATGCTGCAGTTTTTTGCATTGAAGTCCGGTTCGTTGTACCCCACTTCTCCGATGACATCCCTGGCTATTTGGGCCAGATCGGCCGCTTCACAACATGAAAACCGGGCGGCAATAAAAACGATGGCATTCGAAACGGCACACTCACACCGGATTCTGGCGTAACGATCCTGCAGGAGAAAACGATCCACGATGGCATCACAAATCTGGTCGCAGAGTTTGTCGGGATGACCTTCGGTCGCCGTTTCGGATGTCAACATGGCGTATTTTTTCATGCCGGACCCGTTTTCTCTTTTGTCATTTCATTGGTGAACAGAGACCACAGGGAGGTGCCGACAATGACGGCGGCATCGATGAGGCTAAGGGGGGTAAGTCCGAGGAAGCGTCGCAGGGCCGGCACCAGCATGGTCAACGCCTGAGCCCCCAAGGAACCGGCCAAAGCCAGGGAAAGCCAGTTATTTGCCGGCAGCCGCTTTCCGAAGGAAGGGCGTCTCTCCGAACGGCAACTGATCGCGTGTAACAACTGCCCGACGGTCAAGCTTTGAAAGGCCACACTGGCCGCTCTGGACCCAATACCGTAACGGGCGACGCCGTACAGGTAGGCGCCGAGAGTTCCCGCACTGATAACCCCCGCTTCAACAGCCATTCGTTTATAATCACGAGCGGTAAAAACCGCTTCATCCGGATCTCGGGGCGATTGTTCCAGCACGTCGGGTTCCGGCGCTTCCAAAGACAGTGCCAACCCCGGAAAGATATCTGAAATGATATTAATCCAAAGCAATTGCATGGCATTCAGGGGAAACCCGATGCCGGCTGCCATGGCCGTGAACATGACCATGATTTCGCTCAGATTCGTGGAAAGAAAAAAGTGAACGGACTTTTTGATATTGTTGTGGGTGGTTCGGCCGTCTTTTACGGCCATAATCAACGTGTCCAAATTGTCTCTTTCCAAAATAACATCCGCCACCTCGCGGGCCACATCCGTCCCGGTGTGCCCCATGGCAATACCCACGTCGGCGGCCTTTAGAGCCGGTCCATCATTGATGCCGTCGCCGGTCATGGCGACAATCCTGTTGGCGGATTGAATGGCCTGCACGATTTTCAGCTTATCGGCGGGACTTACCCGGGCGTAGACGTGGACCTTTTGGCCCAATGCCTTCATGGTTTCGGAATCCACCATAGATAGTTCGGAAGAGTCCAGGATTTCCAACGGTTCCCCCGGACTGATATCGAGTGCCTTGGCCACTGCATAAGCCGTGGGACTCTGGTCTCCCGTAATCATCACGGTCTCGATCCCGGCACGGTGAAACGCCTTGATCAGGCCCTTGACCCCCCGTCGAATCGGATCCGCCATTCCCACCAATCCCGACCAGACGAGTGCACGGTCTTCACATGCCTGGGCACAACCCTCCGTTTCGGCATATGCCAAACCGAGGACTCGTAAGGCGGAGGCGGCCATGCGCTCATTTTCCATTCGGATGGATAACCGTATTTCCTCGGTGAGGGGACACGGCCGGCCGTCTTTCAAGTAGAATGTGCACATCGACAAGACCTCCGGCGGGCTTCCCTTAACGGCAAAAAACTGATTACCATCGCTCGTGAAATGCAAAGAGCTCATGAACAGTCGTCTCTCCGAGCGATGATTCATGGTGAGCATTTTGTAGTGCTCTCGTATCCCCATCGGGTCCATGCCGTAATCCGTTGCCAGCTTGACAAAGGCCCTTTCTGTCGGAGATCCGCGCAAAACATAACCGTTTTTCCCGTTGCCATTATTTAGAATGCGCGTTTCGTTGCACAGCGTCCCCACCGTTATGAGACGGGACAAGTCGCTGTAGGTATCCAGGTCCTGGTTTTCTTGTGCCGAGACCACATTGCCGTCGACTACCTTATATCGGTTCATACCCGCAAAAATAGCCATAACGGCCATTCGATTCCGGGTGATCGTGCCGGTTTTATCCAAACAGACGGTCTGCACCGTCCCCAGCGTTTCTACGGCATCCAGGTTCCGGATCAGCGCGTGGTGCTTTTTCATTCTCTTTATTCCAAGCGCCAGGGTCGTGGTGGCCGCCGCAGGCAGACCTTCGGGGACAGCCGCAGCCGCCAAGGAAACAGACATTCTCAACATATGGACAAACCCGTATCCACGCAAAAAACCGAGGACGAAAACCACTCCGCACACCCCAGAAGAGAGCGCGACGAGTTGGTTGCCGATCCGTGCCAACTGTCTTTCCGAAGGGGTTTGGGGAGAGACGGTTTCGTCGAGGAGTAACTTCAGCCGTCCAACCTCCGTGGCATGACCGGTGGCCACGACAACGGCCAGGCCTTCGCCGCCGGTTACCACCGTTCCCATATAGGCCATGTTGAGCCGATCGCCGATAGCGACGGCCGAGTCACCAAGTGCCTCGTGGGTCTTTTGGGCGGGCATGCTTTCTCCGGTCAACACCGATTCGTCGATCATCAGATGTTGGGCATCCACGATTCGACTGTCCGCCGCCACATATGTTCCCGGCTTTAAGACAAGAAGGTCCCCGATGACCACCTCTTCCGTTCTGACTTCTATCACCTTCCCATCCCGCTTGACCTGAACCATCGGTTGCATCATATGTTTCAGGGATTGGATGGTCTTCTCGGCCTGGTTCTCCGTAAAATATCCCACCAATCCATTGGCGATCACGACGCCCATGATCACCACGGCATCAAAAAGGCCACCGGCCACAAAGGAAAGCCCCGCTGCAACCCCCAGGAGTCCTACCGGTAGCGACATAAACTGATTGACCAGGATATTCCATCGGGATCGACTTGCCGTCTCCGGAAGTATGTTCGGGCCGCTCTGAAGGTACCGTTTTTTCGCCTCCTGCACGGTCAGCCCTGTCGAGCGGTGGCTTTCCACCGCAGACAAGACCTCATCTTTCCGGAGAGTGTGCCATACTTTTTGCGGAAATAGGGCGGCCAGACCGAGAACGTCGGAAATCTTTTTCTCTAAGGACCCGACCCAGCTTGACTGTTTGGAAGGAGCGGTTTTGGAAAGCGGACGGGGTTCGGGCAATGCGGATGTTGTCGCATCGGCCCGTTCGATCTGAAAACCGCCCGATTTTTGGGCTTGAGTGAGGATTCCCTCTAAAAGGCGGGAGATATCATCGTGATCATTGTTTGAATTGAAACAGACCAGAATGTTTCCCGTGACCGTGCTTCCCGAAGCATAGGAAACCCCCTGATGCTGTCCCAGTTTTGACTCTATAAATCCTTTGAGTAGTTCGGAACCGCGCAATCCCTCGACACTATATCTTCCTCGACCCGCAATCTTTATGTGAACGGGTTGAATCACGCGGCCCCCTGCCGGATCGTCGCGGCGGCGTTGCCAAAATGTCGGGGGTCGGCCGACTGCCACCGCCGGTCCAACTCTTGGACATATTACGTTATATACCTGCCAAAAAAGACTTTGGCAGGATTCCTTTCACTCAGGTCTTTTTTCTTGGAAACCGTCGGCCACGGTCTTCGTGAAAATCCCGAAGGCGTACCAAAAGGCCGTGTACCATGGCGGGGCCGTTAGGTTTCCCCTTATCAGCTGATAGACGCCCACACCGAGAAGCGATACAAAAACCAAAGAGGATAAATCGAGTTCCCCGGCGGTAAAGCGACCGATGTCCTTGTCCGCTTTGTTGAGCGTGCCGGCCACCCGGTGGGATATGGTCCGTCGATCGGCTTCTTTCCGTGACAAGGAAAACAAGCCCGCCGTTTCACCGAGTTGGGCAACGGCACCAATGTCGATGGCGGAGCCCAGGCACAAAACACTTCCCGTGCGGGGATTACACCGGACCTCACTGACATGGGTCTCCTTTACAATGCCTGCCGTCACCATGTCAAAAAACGATGTATCTCCCCGCCGGCCGGGAATCTTCAGCCTCAACCGTTCACGCGTGGCGTGTGTGACCCGGGCTTCCGATAGTGTGCCCATGGCAAAATGAACCGAATCGCTATGCCCCTGCCTTGGAAGTCTTGGCTTTGGCCTTGGGTTTTTCCAGATTCATCTCTGACTTTGCCTCGGCAGTCAGGTCTTCCATGGTTTCTCTGGCCTCTTCAGATAAAACCCGTCCTCTTTCATATAAGAGGATACCACCTTTCACACCTGCCTTGATCAACGGTTTGGCGGCTGCGGCCAGCATCGGAAGAACAACGGGTGTCAGTATTGCCGCCCCGACACCAATTGCCAATCCGGTTCCCAGGTTCACTCCGCCGTTAAAAATCTTCATTGCCGACCTCCTTTCTTTCCGTTAAACGCCACTGAGGAACCAGAACACGTCACCAACGATTCCTCAACACCTACAAGCGGTTATAAAAAATATGAAATCAGATTATTGAAGAAAAAGACGCGGTTGAAAAGATGCAAAAACCCACCCAATTTTGCTGATATTACTCACCTCTTATTATGTCAACCAAAAAACATTGTGTCACACAAATGTAACATTTCGGTGACGTTTTGGCGG
>CAZHHS010000084.1:0-7871 GCA_964532395.1 uncultured Desulfobacterales bacterium
GTTTCAATAGGCCGATACCCAAGGGGCCCGACGTCAAAAGCTCGGGAAATATCCAGCCGCTTTTGGTTAGGGCCGGCAACAGCATGGTATATATCCAGACTGCAAACCCACCCCCCATGCCCAAAATGGCCCCTGTTCGGGTGGCCCCTTTCCAAAAGATGCCCATGAGAATGGGCGGGGCAAACTGAAGGGCGGCAACAAATGACATGATGCCGATGTTTACGAGCATGTAAGACGTTCCGACCAGGCGTTCGAACCCATAACCGAATAGAATAAAAGCGGCCACGGCACCCCAGCGACACTGGAGGATATACCGTTTCAAAAAGCCCAAAGGCTTTATCCACTCGGCCAGCGGCAATACCAGATGGTTGGTGATCATGGTAGCCATGGTCATAGCGCTGATCATGATCATGCTGGTAGCGGCGGAGAGGCCGCCGATGAAGACAAAGAGGGTGAGAAACGGGGTCCCGTATTTCATCGGCAGTCGTAAGACAAACGTATCCGCCAGCCCGGGGGAAAATCCTTTGAGAAGACCGCCCATGGCGATGGGTACGACAAAAATATTAATGAGCAACATGTACAGGGGGAAGAGCCACATGGCCGACAAGATATTTTTTTCACTGGTATTTTCCACGACGCCCACGTGGAATTGTCGGGGAAGGAACATGATCGCCGCCATCCCCAGGACCAGGTATGTCGTCCAGAGTGTATACGTAGTGCCCGTACTTCCCGAAAAACTCAGGTTATTGCGATAAACACTCTCGGCCGTTCGCTGGAATATGTCGCCGAAACCGTCATAGAGAAAATAGGTGACGAACACCCCGACGGCCAGAAAAGCGACGAGTTTCACAAGAGACTCTGTCGCTACCGCCACGATCATGCCCTGATGGCGTTCCGTCGGGTCGATTCTTCGTACGCCGAACATTATAGTAAAGGCGACCATGAGGCACACCACGATATGACCGACATAGTTCTGGGTCCACGATGTTGCGGTGGTCAGGGGGGAGACGATGGCAAACGTGGTCATCATGGCCTTAAGCTGCAAGGCGATGTAAGGCATGGTCCCTAGAAATGCGGTCACGGCGGCCATCGCCGCTAGAAGTTGGGACCGATTGTACCGAGCCGAAATGAAATCGGCGATACTCGTTACACGGTATTTGGTCTTGATCCGCACGAGTTTTCTCAAAATCGTCCACCACAAGACGATGGCGATCGTCGGCCCCAGATATATGGTTAAAAAGAGCATGCCCGAGGTTGCGGCTTGTCCCACACTGCCGTAATATGTCCAAGACGTACAGTAAACGGCCAAGGACAGGGAATATATCAGTGGATTGTTGGCTACATTTCTTGCCTTCTCCGACTTTTGACGTTCCACCCAAAGAGCGATGACAAAGAGAATGGCCATATAGGACAGGAAAAGGAGTATGACCACTGGTGGGGCCAAGGTTGCCATGGACTAGGATTCCTTGTGCGGAAGGGAATTTATTTTCTTATGATAATAGAAACTTGCTATGAACATGGCCAGGACAAGAATTGTCCAAATGGTAAACGCATAGACAAAAAAGGCGCTGCCGGGAGTCTGGTGAATCGCCACGGTCATAAAAGGCCAGGTGAACAGTATGAAAAACAGAAAGAACAAGAAAATGTGTAAGCTCGTCTTGCCTTTGAAATCAACGGGTTCGGACACTATGGGTGCTCCTTTTTTGTTTATTAGGATTTGGGGCGCATATCCGGCGCGGTAACACAATTTGCGACGATTGCAACGAACGTGCCGCCTCTGGTGGAAAAGGGGGTACCGGCTTTGCGGCGCATCGGGGTGGGGCGTTGGAAGGGCCGGTGACGACGAGGGTGCGGATTAGGCTATTTTTGCAGCCTTTAATCGGTTACATCGTTCACATAACAGCTGTACGTTTCGGGCGGTGTTGGCGCCGCCTTTGGACACGGGGATAATATGATCGTATTCCAGTCGTTCTCTTGAGCCGCACTCAACGCACCTGCCGCCATCGCGATTCCAAACCTCGTGCTTTACCGTCTTTGGGACGAGACGACCGGGGACTTGGGAGACCTCGTCGGCGATGGTTTGCGTGAGTACCGCATCGTCTTCGACGAGATCCGCCAACACATAAAGCATATACTGTATTTCGACAAAAACGAGGCCGTCGAGCCGGGAATCGGCGATGATCAACTCCTTTTTAAATGTTCCGCCCAGTGCCTTGGTCGCTTTCTTGAAAAGGGTTTCTCGAGTTATTCCCTCCGGTAGGTTCTCCCCCGGAAACATACCGGACGTTTCGTGCAACCCTTTGGAAAAAACGCCGATCAAGCCTTTCTTTTTGAGGACCTTTTCAGCATCCGGACTGTACTTTAAGATCAGATCCAATCTCGTTAGAAATAGTGCGTATACCTTGGTCAGTGCCGTATGAATGCCTTGGATCAGGTTGTCGTAGTGCGTGGCTAGCCGGATCGCCTCCATGGGCTTTTTGGCCTCGATGAGATCAGGTACGTAGGCGTCATAGTAGTCCACGATGGTCTCGAATTGTTCGCGCAAGGCCTCAATAATCGGCGCTTCTTCCATGTCTAATCTACTCCGGTGATCAAACATCTCAAGGTTGTCATTTTGGTCCCGTATCAAGTTGGGACAGACGCAGTTTTGATTGGCTGGGCCAGCGGGAGGGCTTTTGGATGGCTGTTAAATTGTCCGTAATAAACTGAAAGTTCTGGAATGTGTTTTTGAAGCGCACGCAAAAAAGTCTTCCGGCGGATGGGTTGGTCCGGATCGAGCTTGCCGGATACGCGGGCTATAAAATACTTGATAGATAGAATGATTTTGAACCGTACTTAAATCCGACTGTTGTCATTGCCAAGGGATAAAAATGTTTGTCACTTTTTTGGCATTTTTTGAATTTGTGGATTTTCTGAAAAGCTGTAAGTTATTGTTTTTGCTGGTAGGCGGTCGCAGATTCGAACTGCGGACTTCCACCGTGTGAAGATGGCACTCTCACCGCTGAGTTAACCGCCCATGGCGATGTGAACGTTCATCCATCTCTTTAAGGGTTAGACCGGGTAAAGTCAAGACTTTTATCGGAACCACCGCAGGTATAGAGATGCTCGACTTCTTTGGCCGATAGGCGACGATGGGATCCCGGTTTCAATTTTCCCAAGGATAGGGGCCCATATCGGATGCGCCTCAACTTCATGACCGGATGACCTACTTTCGTGCACATGCGCCGGATTTGACGATTCCTGCCTTCTCTGATTGCGATTTCCAGCCAGGCGTTGTTTCCCGTGGATGAGAGCCGCTTGACCCGGGCGGGGGCCGTGACACGGCCTTTTAGTACAATTCCGTTTCTCAATCGTTCCAGCGCTTCGTTTCCGGGAATACCTTTGACCTTGGCCTGATAGGTTTTCTCAATTCCATGACGGGGGTGTTGGAGGAGATGGGAAAGCCTTCCGTCATTGGTCATCAGTAGAAGGCCTTCCGTCTGATAGTCCAATCTTCCGACGGGAAATAATCGCTGTTCCACGTCTTGAACCAGATCCACCACCGTTTTTCGATGCTGGGGATCATCCGATGTGGTAACCACCCCTTTCGGTTTGTTCAGCATGAGGGTAATGAGATGCGCCGGCCGGGCGATTCTCCGGCCGTTCACCTGAATTTCGTCACAATGAGGATCGACCTTGGTGCCCAGCTCGCGGATTGTCTTGCCGTTGACGGTAACCCGGCCTTGACAAATCCGCTTTTCCGCTTCCCGTCTTGAGCAGATGCCGGCCCGGGCTATGGCGACGTGGAGTCGTTCAGCCATTCTTGTCCGAGATCCTCTATGTCTTTAAGGGTGGGCAGGCTGTTGAGGTCTCTTAGGTCGAAGAGTTCTAAAAAGCGTTTGCTCGTACCGTAGACGACGGGCCGTCCCGGAAGATCTTTTCGGCCCAATACCCGGATGATGCCTCGCTCCAATAGGGTGTGTAGGGTACCACCGCAATCGACCCCCCGGAGATGTTCGATGTCGCTTCTGAGAACGGGCTGTTTGTAAGCGATGATGGCCAGGGTCTCCAAGGCGGCGCGGGTCAGCCTGGCGGGGCGGGTATTTTTGAGTTTACGGGTCCACTGCTTGAACTCCGGACGCGTCCGGAGTTGGTATCCCCCCGCGACCTCGCTCAAGAAAAACCCTCGATTTTCCGCGTCATATTCCTGGGCCAAGGTGTTTAAGATGTCGCGTATGGTTTTGCGATCCTCCGTCTCCAGGATTGCCTTGATTTTGTCCACGGTAAGTGGCGTGTCGGAAGCGAAGAGAAGGCTTTCCACGATGGGTTTTAGGTTATTCATGGTGATCAATAAACCCTAACGTTATCCGAAATGTGCCAGTTCGTGTTACAAGAAGGTGAACAGGTATCGAGACCAAAGCCGGTCAATCAGGACATGAAGATCCGGATTACCTGTGATTCCACGTGTTGCATGATCCGTATAACCTGGGATTTTGCCATTTCCAGGATGGCCAGAAACGTAACGATAATTTGTCCCTTTGTTGCCTGGTCTTCAAAGAATTCTTGAAAGGTCATCGAATCACGGGTTTCTAAGATATCCACCAGTTCGGCAATCCGAGCCTTGACGGTGATGGTGTCCACGGTAATATTGAACAGGTGTTCGGAGGATGCCCGCTTGACAATCTGTTTGAAGGCGTCAATGAGTTCAAAAAGACTTACCTTTATGAACTCTGGCTCCGGGTCTCCCACGGGTTCTGGGTCTTCTTCGTAGACGCTGCGAGTAAAGATATCACGGTCCAGGCGGTTGCGAACCGCAAGGTCTTCAGCCGCATATTTGATCTGAAGATATTCTTCCAGGGGGCGGACGATCTCCATCCGTGGATCTTCCTCGTCTTCTTGTTCCTCGTCGACGGGCAGCAGCATCCGGGATTTAATCTGCGCCAGGGTCGCTGCCATGACCAGAAAATTGCCTGCAACATCGATATTCATGACCCGCATCAGCTTGATATATTCCATATACTGTTCGGTAATCAAGGCGATGGGGATATCGTATATGTCCACCTCGTTCTTTTTCACCAGGTGAAGTAATAGGTCCAAGGGACCTTCAAATGTTTCTCCCAGGTCTACCTGGTATGTGGTGGATGAACGGGCGCTTGGCTGCGGGGTCATCAAATTCCCACAGCCTCCCGGACTTCTTCCATTGTCTCTCGTGCCACGCGGTTGGCGCGTTCGTTTCCTGCCTGCATGATCTCTGTGACCATCTCGGGACGCCCTTCATAATAGGACCGTTTTTCGCGTATGGGTGCTAAGGCCTGAATCAGGCTCTCAGCCATCAATTTTTTACACGCCACACAACCGATTTGGGCTTTACGGCATTCCGAATCGATGCGTGGGGGCGTTTCCGCGTCCGAGTAGAGCTTATGAAAGGAAAAGACGTTACATATATCCGGGTTGCCCGGATCCGCTTTTCTCGCGCGGTGCGGATCGGTGATCATTTGGGCTACCTTTTGACGGATTTCATCCGGCGAATCGGATAGAAAAATAGCGTTTTCGTAGCTTTTACTCATCTTGCGCCGATCCAACCCCAACACTTTGGAGGTTTCCGTTAAGATGGTGTCGGGGATCGGAAAAACGTCGCCATAAAAGTGATTGAAACGCCGGGCGATCTCTCTGGTCAGCTCCACGTGAGGTGCCTGATCTATGCCCACGGGAACCCCATTGGCTTTGTAAATGATGATATCGGCTGCTTGAAGGACCGGATAGCCCAGAAACCCGAAGGTGGTGAGATCCCGGGTTTTTAATTGATCCATCTGTTCCTTATATGTGGGATTTCTTTCCAGCCACGGCAGGGGGGTGATCATAGACAGGAGCAGGAACAGCTCGGCGTGTTCTTTTTGGTGGGACTGGACGAAAAGCGTGCACTTTTCCGGGGACAGTCCCACACTCAGCCAATCCAAAAACACGGCGTGTATGTTTCCCTTGATGGGACCCGTAGCGTCATAATCGGTGGTCAGTGCATGCCAGTCGGCGATGAAAAAAAAACACTCATAATCATCCTGCATATTCTTCCAATTGGCCAGCGCCCCATGGAGATTGCCCAGGTGTAAGGGGCCGGTCGGGCGCATGCCGCTCAAAATTCGTTTTTTGGCCATTTCAAGTTCTCCTGGAACTAAATATTTACATAACATGCCGAAAGAAGATGGACATTCCCTCATCCCCCATGAAAAACCCCAGAGTGGGGGCTAAGAAAAAGGAAATTACACCATTTAGGGTGCCCGTGAAAAGTAAAAAAAACAGGATCAACATGCCGTAGCGTTCAACGCTGGCGTAGCTCATGGCGTACCGTCGCGGAATTAAGACGGAAAGCACTTTGCTGCCGTCCAGGGGTGGGATGGGGATCAGGTTGAAAACCGCCAGGACGGTGCTGATGACAACACTATAGGAAAGGATCAAAAAGAGATCTACCGTAAATGCGCTCAAAAGGGGGCTTACCCACAGGGAACGGAAAGCCAACAGGAGTTGAGCCCCGAGACCGCACACGAGGGCGCACAGAAGGTTGGCACTAACACCGGCCAGAGATACCAGTATGGTGTCTCTCGGATGATGTCTGAGGTTTCTGAAGTTGACCGGCACCGGCTTGGCATAGCCGAAAACGATCGGCGACCGCAAGAGAACCAGCATGAGCGGCAATATCAGGGATCCCATGGGGTCCAAGTGTTTGACCGGGTTCAACGTGAGTCTCCCCGCCCATTTGGCGGTGGGGTCCCCCAGCCGCCACGCCACCCATCCATGGGCGACTTCATGGATGGTTACCGCAAAGAGCAGGGTGGATATCTGAATAATGAGCTTATTTAGGGCAAATCCGTCAAACATGATCAATTTGTCTCATCGTGCTTCGGGAGCCAGTTTTCCCGGACGTACGCAAGTTCCTCTTCCCGGGTTTTGACGCGATGATCCAGGCGGGCGTCAAGGAGGTCTTGTAATATCTTGCGGTATACGGGACCGGGTTTCAGGCCCAGCGCTTGAAGATCTTTCCCCTTTAAAATGGTGGTTGTCGGCCTCAAAGTAGTAAAATACTTAGAAATGGCACGCCGGGTGGCCTCCCGGGAAGTCGATGCCATCATATAGAGGAGGCATTCCGTGTCAAAGGCTTTCAGGCTTTTATACAAGGTGCTGTTCCGCAGTTCCGACTTTGAACCCAACCATTTTAGGCACTTGTCGGCTTTGGCCTTTTGGTGAACCAGGATTTTTTGGTGTTTTTCATTGAGTTCCAGGCGGCGACAAAAGGCCTCGGCCACGTTCCGGCTCAAGGGGCGTTCCAAAACAAGTAAGTATACCATCCATCGGCGGCAGGCGTCATCAAGAAATAGCAACTTGTGCCAAGTAAGCACCTTCTCCGCGGAAACGAGAAGACCTTCGATTTTTCGGTCGAAATGAACATCCGGGTGAATAACCTCGAGTAAACCGAATTCATCCAATCGCCGCAAGGCCATGACGGGCTTTTCTTCTTCGAGTATCAGTCGTAATTCGGAAAAGAGCCTGCGGCCACTCAATTGCTTCAAGAATCCCATGCGCACAGCATTTTCAATCAACCCGGAGGTCAACTTGGCAATTTTGAAGCCGAAGCGTTGTTCGAACCGGATGGCTCGAAATATTCGGGTAGGATCTTCAACGAAACTCAGGTTATGAAGCACTCGGATCACACGGTCTTTAAGGTCCTTTTGGCCGCCAAAAAAATCAATTAGTATCCCAAACTTGTCCGGGTTCAGCTTTATGGCCAACGTATTGATGGAAAAATCTCTTCGATACAGATCCAACTTGATGGAGCCGGTCTCCACGGTGGGTAGGGCGCCGGGGGATTGGTAATATTCGATTCGGGCGGTTGCCACGTC
>CAZHHS010000085.1:0-7861 GCA_964532395.1 uncultured Desulfobacterales bacterium
ATTTAGGGTCTCTTGGGGCCGAGTTTTAGGGGCATTGAAATTTGAAGTGGCCCCAGCGCACGACCTTGAAAGGATCTTTTGACGTTAGATATGCCTGAGAATCAAGACAAAATGGTCAATGTCGTACTCGTCGCCTGGGCATCCGCAGGCGGATGGAACGAGGTGCGGTCGGCGTTGACGCAATCGTTTCGACACTTCTTCCCTGAACCGGTCGAGAAAAACGACAACCATATCTATGACCCTTTTGCACGCCTCACGGAGGAGGCCCTCCCCGCACAAAGTGAATCCAAAGTCTTTTACACCACGCACGACCTGTCTTCGGTTGAGTCGTCCGTAAGAGCCGCTATTGAAAAAAAGAATGCCCGCCGGATCATCGTGGCCCCGCTGGTCTTTGCCATGGAAGATCAGATGCACGCCGCTTCGGCGGAAGATATCGCCGAGCGGCTTTTTGAAATCGAAAAAGAGCACTCAGACGTGGAGATTTTCTTTTTGTCTCCTCCGTTTAATCCTCAAGATCGACTGGAAAGCCTCATTGGGGCAATCCGAGAGTATAAACCGAGTGCGGTGGATCTCCTGGAGGCATTCATCGGCCGGGCCTTTGAGGGGGACTGGTCCCTTTTCGGCCGGTTCATGGAAATCCTGCAGTCGTCTTTACCGGCGGACACCCATGTGGCCATCCGTGGGAGTGCCGTCACCGGATACAACTACACGACGGGACGGCCTTTCGACGGACTGGGAAAGGGGTCCAGTGACCTGGACATCGTACTCCTCGGTGAAGAAGCCATTGCCTTCTGGGACGATGAAGGTTTCTATGTTCCCGCCGTTTTAACTATGCCGTTGGGAGATGAAAACCCGGAGATCGCCCCCCAGCTGGCACCGGTAAGAGAAGAATTACAGCATACCGTTGGAAGACCGGTTCATCTTCAGGCCATGCCCTTATGGTTTCTCGAATTGCGACGGGCGATTCTCAAAACCCCCTATTTGCTTCTTGATAAGTGATTTCACCCTAAAATGGAACAAACGGCCTCTTTTAAAATCGTCAGCTATAATATTCGCTTCGGAGGTCTGGGAAGAGAAGAACTCTTGACTCGAGTCCTCCAGACACTGAATGCCGACCTCATCATCCTCCAGGAGGCTACGCATCCCCGAGTGGTTGAACATCTGGCCGAGGGTCTCGACATGCCCACATGGGCGGCCCGAAAAGGCTTTTCCCTTGGCTTCTTGAGTCGCAGAACCGTCCGGGAGTGGCGATGGCACAAGACGTCCTCATTAAAGCATCCCGTCCTGGAGGTCGACCTTGACCATACCTTCAAGGTCTACGGCGTACATCTCAGACCTCACTTATTTAAATGGAGTGAACGGCGACGAATCGGCGAGGTGATATCCTTTCTGGACATCGTTTATGCGGATACGCCGGATAAGCCGCACCTGGTGGTTGGTGACTTCAACAGTATTGCACCCGACGATGAAGCACAAATTTCACTGATGCCCACGTGGATACGAACCCTAATCCGCATCAGCGGGGGGCAAATCCTTACCGAAGTAATTGAAAAGATGATCGAGTCCGGCTATACGGACGGTTATCGTCATCTTCATACCCGGCAGAACGGATTTACTTTTCCGTCCCTGTTTCCGAGACTCCGGCTGGATTACGCTTTTCTGTCCGCCGACCTTCGGAAGCAATTGACGGCCTGTCGGGTTATCACCGACCATCCCGACCTGAGGCTCGCCTCTGATCATCTGCCTTTAGTGACCATCTTGGAAACATAGGAAGGAGAAACAGACGGTTCGGTTCGGTCTCCGTCAACCGGAATTTTGGCCATGACCGAAGTCCCTCTTCTTTCGTCCGATTCGACGAATAACTCTCCACCACACTGTTCACTCCGTTCCTCCATAATAAGCAGGCCATGGGACACGGTCTTGACTGCTTCCGGATCGAAACCCGACCCGTCATCCTCTATCATCAATCGAATATCATGTTCCCCACCGACCAGGTCGAGGCGGACTCGAGTGGCTTCCGCGTGTTTTTTGATATTGGTCAACGCTTCCTGAGCAATACGGAATAAGGCCAGTCGCTTTCTGGAATTCAGCCGATTTTCCACTACCGCTGATACCGATAATTCTTTCCGAATCTTCCCGCCTTTTTCAGCGTCGAGTTGCTGCATCAAACTCCGCAGCGCCGGCACGAGACCCAAGTGCGTCAACACATCGGAACCGATCCCCTGGGACAATCGTTTCATGTCGTCTATGACGGTACCCACCAGAACCTTCGCCTTTTCGACCATATGGACCAAGTCGTCTGGCCCGTTGCCGATTCGTCCCTGTATGTAATCAAGCTGTATGCCCAAAATAGCCATGCACTGGGCCATGTTTTCATGCAGTGACATACAGATTTCGTTGCGCTCACTTTCGATGAGGTCGACCAACTTCTCCGACAGCCGTCTGCGCTTGGCATTTTCCCGATAAAGCCGCCGGTTGGCTGTTTCCAACTGTTCTCGTCGATTGTTCAATTCCGCTGTGCGTTTCCGAACCTGCACTTCCAAATGATCCCTCGCCCGTCGAATGGCTTCCTTGGACTCCGAAACATCGTGCATACAGGCCAGTACATACGGGACATCGCCTTCTCCTTCAATGAGAGACATGGAAATATGAATGAGTCGTTTGCTCCCATCTTTTCTCGTCACTTCCCATTCTTCGGACTCCAAGTCCTCTCCATTCCAGACGCGGTCCATCCGATCCTTTGCCCGGACTGCAACATCGGTATCGCGAAAAATCGTCTGATACCAACCGTCTCGATTGACGTCTTGTTTGGTATAGCCGGTGATCTCTACCATCTTTTCATTCCACACGGACACCCAAACGTAGGGATATCTGTCCATCTCATGCCAAACGCACAGGCCATCCGCCACCTGGTCAATAACCGAGGCGGCAAAAGAGCCCACCTCCGCCAGCCGCCTTTGAGTTCGGTGAAGCGTGGCGTTTTCCTTCTTCAAGTTCGCCAACTGCCGCTCAAGCGCTTCATATGTAGGCCGTTGATCTGTCTTGCTCATTCTATTCTATAAACCAACTTCTTAGCCGGGTTGAATTCGATTTCCGGCATCATTAATGAGGGCCACCATTACCGTAAGGTATTCCCTCAACTGTCTCGTCAGGAGAAAATTCTCTCGTACAAATTCCACGGCCTTATTTCCCATTTCCTTCATCATGGCCGGGCGTTCCAACAGGTATCGTAACCGGAGGGCGGCACCCTCCGGCGAATGTACCAGAAAGCCGGTATGATTGTTCACCACCTGAAGCCGTATTCCCCCCGTACTCCCCCCGATGACCGGCTTGCCCTTCCAGAGGGCTTCGGTTACCGTCAGCCCGAACCCTTCACGGGTCGATTTTTGCAACACCACGTCGGCCGCTCGTTGAAGCGCATTGATAATGCGGTGCGCGTCAGAGGGAAGTTCAAGTATATGGATATCCGGAATGTCTTTGGAAAACTCCTCCACCTGCTGTCTTACGGCTTCGCCTTCCGGATCGTCGGTGGCCTTCCCGCCGGCCAGCACGATCTGAAGTTCCGGCACATACTTTTTGGCGATTTTAAACGCCTGAACCACGCCTACCGGGTCTTTAAAAACGTCGAACCGGGAGACCTGAAGCGCCAGAAATCTTTTCGGGTCCAGACCGAAAAGACTGTAGACCGCTTCAATTTCCGATGGTTCCAGGTCCACATTCTTATCACTCAACGGATCGATGCTCGGGGGAATCAGGTATTGCGGGTGGGGCAATTCCTGTGCAAAGCTGGACAGAGAAAAGATGCTGGCGTCATAATCTTCCACAAACCGCCGCAGGTACTTCCAGACACTGCGATGGGGCTGACTCAGATCGATGTGACACCGCCATATCCACTTGCCCTTTCGCTGGGGCATGTTTGCAAGCAAAGGAGCCGGTTGGGGATCATGAATGAAGACGATGTCCGCGTCCCTCAAGACCTCAGCCAGCTCATCGGCGGTGCGGCGATTCGTCTCTTCGTATACTTCCAACAACGAACCGGGAACATCGATCCGACTGCCCTGGAGGGCGTTGTGGAAGCTTTTGGTACAGCGATAAAAGTCCTCACTTCCGGTAATGATTTCCCAGGAAGTGTCAATTCCCAACTCCTCCATCAGCGGAACCAGCTTGGTGAGAATTTCCGCCACCCCTCCGCCTTCCCGCGTTGAGTTCACGTGAACGACTCGGCGCCCTTTGAGTAAGCCGGCCAGCTGTCGCAGCTGGTTCACGACATCCTCTCCCGCTACTTGCGCATATGTTTCCAACAAAGACGACACTGATTTACCCTCCAAGATGAGTAAGAAATACGTTTGTCAGCCGATTACGAAGCTCCGTCAAGCCGGAGAAAAACGGATCGATGCTTTGCAATGCCTCACAAAGCTCGGTGTAATCGGCATTAAAACACCCTTGCAACCAAGAAGAAAAATCATCCTGGTCGGCTTCGGAGCGCCTCAAGGCATCGATGAAATGATAGAAAATACTCCCCACCGACATGGCGGGTATTTTTTGTGACAGTTCTTCCGGGTGCGTGATCCGGCTGCTGGTATCAAACACCACGATTTGAGACCGGATAAAATAAAACGGGCTTTCCGAGCCGACTCCCGGAACCTGCTCTCTTTCATCCATTCGTTCTTCTATGACCTCAATGACGTGTTCGCGGAGCCGCTCGATATCTTGAAAATCAGTCGGATTAATGATGCCCAGCCGTTCCGCCAGGACCGCGTCCTGAAGGGCACACTGGGACCAAATGGCAAAATCGTTGTGATACTCCGGATCGTCGAATCGAGGTCGGAGTAACCCACCCCAGAAATGATAATAGATACTGTCGGCGTCGATATCCAACAACTTGTCTCTCAGTTCACGCAGATTGTATGCCCGCCGTCCCGTCGCGATGGCCGCCAGGGCACAATCCTGAACTGCAAAGGCCTCACAGGCCGGTCCTTGCGTCTGGTTCATATCCTTCCTCTCCTCACCCACTCTCTTTCTGAATGCCCAGCAGGGCCGCGGCCTCACGGCGCAGATCGCTGGGACGTAAATACGGTTTCCCCGGCCGAAAACCGAGAATTCGCTTGGGCAGAACGGCAAATCCGCCTGTCTCCTCCGGTCCCGGTCCTCCGTGGGCGCCACTTTCTATCGGAAATGAAACCGGCCTTCCGGTTCGTCGCCATCCCGAAATAAGAAACTGGCCCGCGTTGGGATGACGGCAAAGGCCCAACAAATCTTCGGTTACCTCGTTGAGAAACGGATGGTCGGGGCCTAAAACCCTCTCATTGTCTTCCGGCAAAGAAAACACGCCTTCCGGTGTCCACGCCCGCACCCCCTTCGCATCATATGGCGACAGTACCAGCGGAATCGCCGCCCGGTCGACCATTGCCCGGGCCAATCGATCCCGCCTTTTTTCGTCCAGTTTCTCCGAAAAATAGACAAACCCGAGGGGACCCACCGCCGTCACCGTCAAATTGGCGTGCTTTCCCTTCCTTTCGGTATCTCCCAGGGGAAACAGCCGTTGAATCTTACTTCCGCCGAGCAATCGAGCACGCTGCAACTGAATACCTTTAAGGTCACCGGCAATCGCCGTCGGTTCGTCTTCCCATTGTCTCTCAAAGACCTCAGCCACTGCATCTTCCACCGAACGACCATGAACAAGGGCATAGGATTCGGTCTCCTCTTGGCCGTGGTCCGAATAGATCCACATGTCATAATCACGGTTGGCCGGCCCTTGAGTGGCTCGCCAGATTCGTCCGATTGCGTCGTCAATGCCTTTCAAGGCCCAGTGAGCGAATCGGGAGTTGGGGCCTCGCCGATGCGCCTGTTCATCGTAGCCGAGAAAATTGACGTGAATCACCGGTAGGCCTCGTGCGATGTCCACTTTCGCGCCAATGGTTACCAATTCTCGCAAAAGAATGCAAATCGTGACCCGGGTGGGGATAAATTTCAGCTCCTTAATGAGGTTCCGGCCCTCGATCAGTCCTCTTACGAAATCATAAATCGCCAGAAGAAACTCAACAAATAAGAGCACTACCGTTCGCAGGACACTGTATATATTCAACACCGCCAACAGTAAAAGGGCAATCGGGTTCGCCCGTTTCATCAAACTGTCCCATCCCAAAGAGGATGGCGAGAAATGAACCTCTGAAGCCCCTCCGGTATAATTGTCACAATAGGAGCTACCGCCCTGCAACAGCGGCAGACCCTGTTTTCGAAACGCCGTGTCAACCTCATGAACCGAGCCGGGATCGAACATTCGGATGATCTCCCCCGATTCCCGGTCTACAAACCCGAAAGCCGGCACCCCGGACTTAATACCGTAAAAAAGCTCTGCTTGGACGGCCGGCGTACTCGACGGCAATCCGGAATAATGGCGCCGAAGGTCATAGCCCTTTTGACTCAACAGCTTCCGTATAAAAGGCACCTCTCTTCGCCGCAGGGCATGGCTTAATTGGTTGTATGACAAGCCGTCGATCTGAATCATTACCAGCCCTTTGGCAAGGGGCTTTGCCCTTGCCTCGCTGAGATGGAGAAACCGAATGGCCCACTTGCTTCGCCCCACCCATCGGACTATCAGATTCCATAAGGCGTTCATACCGGAAATCATGCCGCCGGGTAACTCACGGATCGGTTATTCATGAGAATCATCACCGAACTCTTCCTTCAATGAGAGAAAATCCATCAGATCTTTGAGCGAAAGAACCCCTACCAGGTTGTCACCTCTCACCACCATGACCCGGCTGGTACCGTTGGCTCTCATCCTGGAAAGCGCCTCCTCGGCGCCAATGTCCGGTCCCACCGAGTTGCTGTCGCTACAGTCTTCCGCAACCTCGCCGACAGTCGTCTTCTGCCAGTCTTCCCGGGAAACCTTCTTGACATGTTTGGTGGTAACACACCCGGCCAATCGATCCCCGTCATCGCTGACGGGAAACATCTTGTAATGGTAGGTGTAGACATAATCGTTAACAAATTCCTTCAGAGACAACGATGGCGAAACAGTGACGGGATCGGTCTTCATGAAATCCCGGACCCGCCTGCCCTGGAGGACCTGACGGGTTACCGCCCGTTCGTACGAGGCCTTGGCGGCTTTTTGTAAAAACATCCCGATAAGAAACCACCACATCCCGCCGATGAAATTGCCGGTCACCACGTTGAGTACCCCCAAGACGACCAAAAACACACCAAAACCGGATCCGATATTGGCTGCTGTTCGTGAGGCCCAGCGAAAATCCTTTTTCCATGCCCACAGCCCCGATCGGAGCATGCGCCCCCCGTCAAGGGGAAAAGCGGGCACCAGATTAAATCCCGCCAAAATGGCGTTGATATAGGCCAGGTATCCGACAACGGCCTTAACGGGAACCGGAAGACCGCCGCCCCCCAAACGATAGGCGGCATAAAAGAGCCCCGCTATGATCAGACTGGAAAGGGGCCCCACACCGGCCATCAAAAACTCCGACCGGGCATCGGGCGGCTCATCACCCATTTCCGCTACCCCCCCGAAAATAAACAGCGTTATGCCTTTCATCTGAATGCCGTTTTTTCTGGCCACCAGAGAGTGAGAAAACTCGTGGGCAATGATGGAAATGAACAAACCGACCGCCCCCACAATCCCCATGAGCCAGTAAGTACCCGCCGACAGGTCTTTGACCTGATAGGGGAACAACCCTGTGGAAAGCGACCAGGCGATCAGCAGGGCGATGATCACCCAACTGAAATCCACCTTTACTTCGAAGCCCAATAATTTGAACAACTTGACTCCTTTGCCGAACATGATCTATCCTTTCACTAATGGCGCCTTCCAACGAACTTGACTTCTCTTGTTTGAGAAGGTCGTGCG
>CAZHHS010000086.1:0-7786 GCA_964532395.1 uncultured Desulfobacterales bacterium
GCGGATGCCAGGAACACCAGTGATGCCTCTGAAGGTCAATGAAATTTTTTACAGTATTCAGGGAGAATCTTCCTTTGCCGGCCGGCGATGCGTTTTTGTGAGACTGACCGGATGTAACCTCAGATGTTCCTACTGCGATACCCGATATGCGTACACGGAAGGCAAAGAGATGTCGGTGGCCGCTGTTGTGGAGGCCGTGACATCCTTTGGGTGTCCCCTGGTAGCGGTTACCGGCGGGGAACCCTTGATTCAACGACACAGCCCTGTTCTGATTGAGCGACTGGAGAACATGGGGTTGACCGTATTGCTGGAAACCAACGGAACACAGGATATCGCACGGATCCGTGGGCGATGTGTCCGGATCGTCGACGTAAAGTGTCCGTCCAGCGGCGAGTCGGCCAAAAACGACTTGGCGAATCTGGACAAACTTAAAGATGACGACGAACTCAAATTGGTGATCGGGGATTCCCGGGACTATGTCTACGGAAAAGACATTCTTCGGCGGTTGCCTGAGCGTTTCTCAAAAAAGGGAACGGTACACCTTTCTCCCGTGTTTGGTCGACTGACGCCCGAAAGATTGGCAGACTGGATTTTACGAGATCGCCTGGATGTGCATTTACAGCTTCAAATTCACAAGTATATATGGCCGCCCGACAAGCGAGGTGTCTAGTCTATGGAAGGGGTAGAGACGGGGACCAAAGGCGCCGTTGTCCTTTCCAGTGGCGGGCTTGATTCAACGACGGCCATGGCCATAGCCAGGTCCCAAGGGTTCAGGATCTACAGCCTGAGTTTTCGGTATGGCCAACGCCACGTCGTGGAGTTAGTGGCGGCGCGGCGGGTTGCACGAAGCCTGGGTGCCGTCGCCCACAAAGTAATCGATATTGATCTGGGCAAGCTTGGACGGTCGGCGCTGACCGGTCATATGGATGTTCCCAAATCAGATCACAGGCCAGACCATAGGCCGGATCATAGGCCGGGCGGCGAAACGGGGATTCCTGTTACTTATGTGCCTGCCAGGAACACCATATTTCTTTCGTATGCGCTGGCGTGGGCGGAGGTGCTGGGGGTCTGTGACATTTTTATTGGTGTCAACAGTGTAGACTATAGTGGGTATCCCGACTGCCGACGTGAATACATTGAGGCGTTTGAAGAAATGGCGAACTTGGCAACCCGGGCGTCCATTGAGAACGGAGTGCGTTTTAAGGTCCGAACGCCTCTTGTAGATATGACCAAGGCGCAAATCATTCAAACGGGAATCGCATTGGGCGTTGACTACGGTTTGACCCACAGCTGCTATGACCCCACGCGGGATGGGCGACCTTGCGGGCGATGTGACAGTTGCTTGATTCGAAAAGAGGGGTTTGCCCAAGCCGGACTTTCCGATCCCGCCGGCGAGGAAGTGTGATGTCGGTCCGAGCCCGGTATGCGCACGAGCCCTTACACTTGCCGGGTGAGGACGTAATCCGCAAGGTCTTCTAAAATGGTTCGGGTTGAAGAAGTGTCGAACACTTCAAGGCGGCTTTTTGCCGTGGCCAAATGTTCCTTTGCCAGATTACGGGTGTAAGCAATGCCCCCGTATTCATTTACAAGTTTCAAAGTGGCCTTAAACTGCTCCGTGGTTGGATCGGTTGTTCCAACAAGTGATTCCATGTGCTTGCGATCCTTGCTTCCAGCCTGCCTCATAGCAAAAATCAGCGGTAGGGTCATCTTTCCTTCCTTTAAGTCTGTTCCTGTCGATTTGCCCAGAACTGCCGGGTCCGCTGTATAGTCCAAAAGGTCATCAACCAGTTGAAATGTGTATCCCAGGTGGTTTCCATAGGCGGCCAAGGCCTCAACCTTGTGTTCTTGGGCGCCTGCGAGGAGGGCACCGGTGTGGCACGCCGCCTGGATGAGACAGGCCGTTTTCCGACCGATTACGTCCATGTACTGTTCTTCCGTAAGATTGACATCCCCACGATGGAGAAGTTGATAAATCTCTCCTTCCGACATGTGCGCCGTCGCTCGGGAGATAACATCGATGATGGATGTTTGCCCCGTTTGGGCGGCTATACTGATGGCGCGGGCGAGCAGGTAATCTCCCACCAGGACCGTGGCCGGATTTCCCCATATGCCGTGGGCGACGGGATAGCCCCGACGCACCTCGGCCCCGTCGACGATGTCGTCATGAAGCAATGTGGCCACATGTAGATATTCGAAGACGGCCGACAGGGTGATGGCGAAACGCCCTTTGTAACCACATAGCCTGGCGGAAAGCAGCATCAGGAGGGGGCGAATCCGCTTACCGCCGCCCCCGATAAGATAGTCCGCCACATGGGATACCACGGACAGGTAAGGTTGCAGATTGTCCTTTAAGGCGTCTTCAATCGCCTGTATGTCCGTTGCAACCGCCTTGAGTAGACGGTCTTTGAGGGCGTTCATGGTATGTATCCCGTGAGGTCATAGTCGTGGGCGTGGGAGATACACACGTCGACAAAGGTCCCGGCGGCGGGGGCGGTTTCGTCTTCTATAAAGACCATTCCATCGATTCCGGGCGCCTGTGTGGCCATTCGTCCCCCCACAACAGACCCATTATTCGGGACTGGTTCTTCAACCAGTGCCCGGACGGTTTTTCCCACGTAGCGTTGGTTGTTTACTCTCGAAATGCGGGCCTGCCTTTCCATTAAGTAGTCAAAGCGGGTCTGTTTGACCTGGTCGTCGACATGTTCCGGTAGCTTGTTTGAGGGCAGATCCGTATCATCTGAATACATGAATACACCCATGTGGTCAAACCGGGCTTCTTCGACGAAGGTGACCAGTGTTTCGAAATCAGTGTCGGTTTCTCCTGGAAATCCTGTGATAAACGTAGTTCGTAATGCCACTCCTGGGATCTTGTCACGCAGTCGTTTGACGAGTGCAAGGTTATAAGCGGGATCGCAAGGGCGGCCCATGCGTTTCAAGATCCGCTCGCTGGCATGTTGAAAGGGAATGTCCAGGTACGGGCAGACATTGGGGTGGCTGGTCATGGATGCAATTAGCGGTTCCGAAACGAAGTCCGGGTGTCCATAGAGAATCCGTATCCAGATGAGGCCGGGTATCTGGGCCAGCCGGTCCAGCAGTGTGTCAATACGGTCTTCACCCGGCGGGAGATCTTGACCATAGGCGGTGGTATTTTGGGCGACCAGTATCAGCTCTTTGGCGCCGCTGTGAACCAGCCATTCGGCCTCGCTTAGTATCGCCTTCATCGGTCGACTGCGCTGCGGCCCTCTCAGTTTAGGGATGATGCAGTAAGTGCAGTGACTCGAGCACCCCTCGGCAATTTTAAGATAAGCCGTGTGAGGGGCCGTGGTCTGCAACCTGGGTAATTCCCGGGCCGACCGGGAGGTCTTTTCTACCGGCGGCAGAAATACCCGCTTCTCCTTCATAGCGGGAACACCGACGAATCGGTCTATTTGATCGAATGCGCCCGTGCCGAGAAAGACGTCGACTTCCGGGAGAGACTCGACCAGGGATTGCCCGTAGCGTTGTGGCAGACACCCGGTCACAATGAGTCGCCTCCCCTGGTTATGTTCCTTCCATCGGCCCATTTCCAGGATTGTATCGATAGATTCATCTATGGCGGGACGCACGAATGCGCATGTGTTGACAACAACACAGTCGGCGGCAGACAGATCTGCACACACCCGATGCCCGGCTTCCAGGACCTGACCCAACATCATCTCTGTGTCCACGAGATTTCTCGGACAGCCCAAACTGACAAAGTATATGTTCATGCCTGTTATTACACCAAAATAAAAAGCAAGGCGTTACTCACGCCTTGCTCCGGTCCGACATGAAGACGCTTGGTCGGTTATTGAGAAGCAGGTCTACTCTTTCAGCTTTTTTACCTCGGCGGTAATTGCCGGTACGACCTTGAACAAATCATCCACGACCCCATAGTCGGCCTTTCGAAAGATAGGTGCTTCCGGATCCTTGTTGACGGCAACAATATACTTGGAAGATGCCATGCCCGCCAGGTGTTGTATTGCGCCGGAGATGCCGCATGCGATGTAGAGACTCGGTGTGACCACTTTTCCCGTTTGGCCTACCTGGTCCGAATGAGGTCTCCAACCCTCATCCACTGCAGATCTTGAGGCGCCGACCGCCCCGCCCAAGGCTTGAGCCAGTTCTTCCACAAGGCTAAAGTCGCCACCGCCCATGCCCCGGCCACCCGAGACAACGACATCTGCCTCCATGAGGTCTACCTTTCCGGTTGACTCGACGCGTTTTTCCACCAGCTTTGTTTTAGGTGCCGGTAACTCGACTTCAATCTCCTCGAAAACCGCTTCTTTGGGATGCTTTTCAATGTCCGTTACGTTGGGACGAATGGCGGCGATTTGAGGGGGGGTGGAAATCATCACTTCCGCCAAAACCTTGCCACCGAAGATCGGTCTGACGGCTACCAGATCCGTCCCCTCCAGCGTCAAGGAGGTGCAATCCATGGCCAAGCCGGCGTCCAGACGGGCCGCCACACGAGCCGCAAGGTCTTTGCCTTGCGCGGTGGCTCCCATTAAGACGATCTTGGGTTCAACCTTGGATATGACTTGAAATGTTGCGACTGCGTAGCTTTCCGTCGTGGCATCGGATAAACGGGGGGTGTCTACTGTCAGTACCTTATCCGCCCCGAAGTTTGCCAATTGGCTGGCAATTGACGCAACATCCGAGCCGACCACGGCGGCCGTGAGGGGTTCTCCCAGAGTGTCGGCCAAGCGTCTCCCCTCGCTAACGACTTCATAAGAAACTTTTCTGAACTGACCGTCAACCTGCTCGGCTATTACCAGTACTCCTTGTGGCATGATGACCTCTTCTAATTTCGTTGGTAGTGGTCGTTTCTTTTGCTCAAGAGTGCCTCTCTCAAAAACCGGACATCTAGATAACCTTGGCCTCTTCCCTAAGTAGCCGTACCAGTTCGGCGGCTTTCTCCTCCGGCGTTTCCCCGGATATGATCTTTCCCGGGGCTCTCTCGGGCGGAAAGAAGAGACGGCTTCGGGTGCATTTCGCGCTCGAAGCCCCCACGTCGTCCGCATTCAGGCCCAGGTCCGCCAAGGACCGGGTTTGCAAGGGCTTCTTCTTTGCTTTCATAATGCCGGGCAAGGAAGCATATCTGGGGTCGTTGATTCCCCGTTGGGTTGTGAAAAGTGCGGGCAATTCCGCCTCGATGAGCGTAGTTCCCCCGTCCACGGTCTGTTCACAGTAAAGCTTACCGTCTTTGATTTCTTCGTTTATGACCATGGATGCCTGGGGGATTTCCAGAATTTCCGCTACGGCCGCCGGTACCAGATACCCATCATCATCTACGGCCCGGTGTCCGGCAACAATGACATCGTACGAGATATCTTTCAGGGCTGCCGCCAAAACCTTGGCAATACCCAGACCGTCCGATGCTTCAGTGGCGACGTCATCGATAAGGATGCCTTCGTCCGCACCCATGGCAAGGGCGGTGCGAATAGCTTCCACCGCCCGTTGTGTGCCTACCGTTAAGATGGTGACGTTGCCTTCCCCCTGGGCCTCTTTAATCCTGAGGGCTTCTTCGACTGCCAATTCATCGTAAGGGTTTATAACCCACTTAATGTCGTCTGTTTTGACAGTGGTATTGTCGTCGTCGATCTGAATCGTTGTTTCTGTATCCGGAACCTGTTTTAGTAAAACGACGATTTCCACGGTGATGCTCCTTTCCACTCCTGTTTCGGTTCGAGATTTATCCCCGACCCCCTCTGCTCATATGGCAAAAGGGCAAAATAATGTCAAGAGTTTCTTGACATTACAAGTGCCCAGATTATATTTAATATTTACAGGAAAAATGAGATTTTGGGTGCTTTTCCCCGTTGGGGGGTGAATGTATGGGTGAAAAAGACTATTATAAAATCCTGGGTGTGAGCCGGGATGCCAGTGATGCCGAGATCAAAAAGGCCTATCGTAAACTGGCGATGAAGTATCATCCGGATCGCACTAAAGGAGATAAAACGGCGGAAAACAGATTCAAAGAAGTCAGCGAGGCCTACGCCGTATTAAGTGATCCGGAAAAGCGCAAGCAGTACGACAATTTTGGCGCTTCCGGATTCCAACAACGCTATACGCAGGAAGATATCTTCAGTGGTGTCAATTTCGGGGACATTTTCAGGGAGTTCGGCTTTGACAACAGCAGTTTTGCCAACATCTTCATGGGGGGCGGCAAGCGCGGCAGAAGGTCGAGTTTCAGTTTCGGTGGTGATCCCTTCAGTGCCTATACGTCTACGCAACAGGCACCGTCACGGGGATCCGATTTGGTCTACGAGTTGCCTCTGACGCTAAACGAGGTACTCACAGGGACGGATAAGACCGTTGCCCATGGGCAAGGCGCCGAACAAAAAAAGATAAAAGTTCAGATTCCCAAGGGGATGATCACCGGGGCTAAATTGCGCTTGGCGGGCAAGGGTCAGCCGGGTGCTTACGGCGGTCCGCCGGGCGATCTCTATATACAGGCCAAGGTGATGCCCGATCCACTGTTTTCCTATGAGGACCACGACTTATACATCGACCGGGAAGTAAAGCTGTCGGACTTGCTCCTGGGGACTCAGGTTCAAATCCCCACGCTTGACGGCAAGAGCTTGAGTTTGAAGGTTCCTGCCGGTACCCAGCCAAATACAAAGATGCGTCTTAAGGGTTATGGGTTACCTCAGATGAGGAAGGACCAACGCGGTGACCTGTATGCAAGAATAGTAGCCCACATCCCGAAGACATTGAACAAAAAACAAAAATCCTTGGTTCAGGAACTGGCGAAGGCGGGGCTCTAGGAGCGTGCCTTGACGGGCTCAGACGGTTGATCGTTTTAAGTGTTTCGATTGACAAAGATGTTTCCAGCCCTAACCGCCAGGCTAAATGCCTCGCGTGTATTAACATCCTGACATATGTATTGCATGTAATATGATGGACGTGGAATCGGATGCTTCCTTATGTCCCATGAACTTGTACCTGTCCTGTCGGAAAGAGAAATCAAAGAAAAAGTCAAGAAACTCGCAGAGTTGATTTCCAGAGACTACGGGAAAAACCGGGTCCTTGTGCTGGGCGTACTCAAAGGGTCTTTTGTCTTTCTGGCAGATTTAATCCGGGAGATGCGCACTCCCTGTGAAATCGAATTTATCCAACTTGCCAGCTATGGGTCAGGCACTCGGTCCTCGGGGAAGATTAAACTGATCAAAGGACCGGACATTGACTTGACAGGGCGACACGTCCTGGTAGTGGAAGATATTATCGACTCTGGCCTGACAATTGCATATCTACTCGATCATCTTAAGAAATTTCGTCCCAAATCAGTTCGGGTTTGCACCTTGATTGACAAAAAGATTCGACGGGAAGCCGATGTTTTCCTTGACTATGTGGGACATAGCGTGGACTCCGGGTTCCTGGTGGGTTACGGGCTTGATTACAACGAGAGATATCGGAATTTGCCGGGGATATACCATCTGAAACAGTAAGTGAAAGGAGCTTGTAATGCTCGTAACATGTGAAAATTGTAACGCCAAATTCAAATTGGACGAAAGCCTGATCAAGGAATCGGGGTCCAAGGTTCGGTGTTCAAAATGTCACCACGTGTTTACGGCCTATAGACCGCCTTCCTCGGAAGCGGATTTGATGTCGGAGCCTGACCTGGCGAGCGACCTTTCGGAACTCTCCGATGAATCGGAAGAGGCGTCCCTCGATTTCGGTTTGTTTGATACCGAAGGCGGAAAGGAAGAAGAGTTGTCTCTTGAAGATTTTGGCTTGGAAGATGAGCCGGAATTGGGGGCCAAGA
>CAZHHS010000087.1:0-7754 GCA_964532395.1 uncultured Desulfobacterales bacterium
ATCTCCCATCGTCCAACGATTGCGGAAATAGTCTGTTGGTCATGTCCCTTATGGCAGGTGATCGGTTTTTACGCAATTATTGGGTTTCTGTCAAGGATCCCTGTATTTCCGGGCAAGCAACCGGTGAGATTGAAATGCAATGACGGAGGCCGGATAAAACCAGCAAGCCTGAACACTTAAGTGTTTTTGTGTTGATCGGTTCCCGAATGTCCTATATGACATGAGGCAATCGACAGAGGTGGCCAATGGAATTTGAAGAAACGGTATCGGAACTATTTGACATATCTGAAGATCTGCACTCCATGCGAGATGAACTGATTCGCATTACCGAAAAGCTGGTTGACGGTCCGGAGTTTCTTCGCGTGGTTTGTGCCGTCAAGGAGCTCGACATTATCGCGGTGACCTTGCTTGGCCAATATGAGTTGCTGGACACCACTCCCATTGTGCAATCTCAACACCTGTCCGATTATTATGCCAGGCGTTTGGAGATCTTGGAAATGACGCGCCCCCGGCTGGAGAGTCACGTCGATGAACTAGTCGCTATCGGTGACAGAATTGATATTGCCCAGGCCGCGGCATGGATTGTACGGGCAACCCAACGGGTCCGTTCCTCAATTCAGGTTATTGATAGCATTATGGAAACTTTGAGAGGTTGGACCATGGCGGCGGCAAAAGATCAAACCGTGCATTGACGAGTTCCTACCGGTTCCCGGATCGGAGAAGGCGTAAGGCACCATTTCTAAATATGAAACAGGGTAAAAAAGATCGCTTATCCCAAGTGGGGTCCCTACTGGTGATGCTGGGTGTTGCCGTATGGGGCGTATATGCCGTCGGCCGGTGGGGACTGGGTTGGGATGTGACGGGTATTCAGTTCCTGCCTTACCACTTGGCCGGAGTCGTTCCCGGAATGATCTTGCGACGAAGAGACTTCCTCCTGAAAGTCTTTCGAAAGGTCCGTCCAAATGCACGTTAGCCGAGCGGCGGACGAGCCCCGGAGACAGGCGGTTTTTTTTCGTCCCCCCTTGGTGTCCGATTACTTATTGCGGTTTGAAGTCAGACCTGCCACGCACCGAGTGCAATCGCTGCAGCCGGCGGCTGCTTTTTCCATGCGAGAATGAACATCACCGAATTGCGTGGTGACATCGTCGGCCGACTGTAATACCGCTTGAATGGTCAATGGGTTTAGATTTGCTGACCGAGTATACAGCCGTTTGCCTAAAATGATGCCCGCCAACAGGCCGGCGGTACCCAGAAGAGCCCCCCATGCCACCGGATTGAGACCCGCCATGACCGGGCCGAAAAGGGCCCCCACAAGTATGCCGGAAAGCCCCCCTGATATAGGGATGCCCAGCAGGACAGCCAGGTTTTTCTTGGCAATGCCGTCGGCCTGCTTAATCGACACCCAATCTCCCGTTTCAGCACCGACCGTGTTGAGGGCATCAACCGTTACCGTTGAACCGTCCGTGGATGTATGACATACCCGACGGCTCACTTCCGGGGCGCCGGGAATTCCCATTTGACTGGGCCTTATCGTTACGACGGCTCGTCCACCAGGGCCGGTGCCGGTAACCAGGCCTTCATATCTTGCCATTTCCGCCGTCTCCCTTATTACGTGTTAAAAATAGGCAATTGTCCATAAATTTCAAGCATCAAAGAATAAAAGCTAACACATCATGTAATTCATACTAACATACTAAGGTTTATTTCTCCTGTCGTCAAGTAGTTGGAAATCGCAAGAATAGATATGTTACTTCTGCGGTACGCATCGTCGAGACCTTGAAATCATGGTCTCATCTGTTAAGCTTTTTATGCGACTCCTAACCCTTGAAATGGTAATGCCATGCCTGACACTGACAGACGCCCTCGGCTGATTATAATCGCAGGTCCCACCGGCGTGGGGAAAACCGCCTCGGCCGTGGCCTTGGCCGGGCCGTTAGGCGGACACATTGTCAGCGCCGACGCCATGCAGGTTTATCAGGGAATGGATGTGGGTACCGCCAAACCGACGCGGGATGAACAGGCATTGGCGACACATCATCTCATCGATGTGGTCAAACCCGATGAACCCTTTGATGCCGCCTGTTTCGTTTCCCGAGCCCGGCCGGTCATAGAACGGCTTGATGAAAAGGGCGTTCCAATTTTCATCGTCGGGGGTACCGGCTTGTATATCAAGGCCCTCCTTCATGGATTGTTTGATCCCGGAGGCAACGGCCACCGAAAAGAGGTTCGGGAACGGTTGGAAGCTGAGAAAAAGAGTCTCGGTCCGGCGGTACTGTATGACAGGCTTTGCCGTGTAGACCCGGCAACAGGAGCGAAACTCCACCCCAACGATATCTTTCGGGTGATTCGGGCCTTGGAGGTCTATGAAAGTACGGGCCGGCCCATCTCGGTCTATCACCGGCAACATGGATTTTCAGATCGCCCTTATCGGGTGCTGAAAATCGGCCTGTACATGGATCGACAAAGGCTTTATGAGCGTATAGACCGGCGGGTTGAACAGATGCTCGGAATGGGACTGTTGGGTGAAGTCCAGACACTACTCAACCAGGGATATGGACGGGAACTCAAATCAATGTCATCCATTGGATACCGCCATATGGCCATGTATTTGCAAGGTGAACTGTCTTGGGATGATGCCGTGAAAACCCTGAAACGCGATACGCGACGCTACGCCAAAAGGCAACTTACCTGGTTTAGGGCCGATTCCGAAATCAAGTGGGTGGAGCCGGACCAGATAGAGGAAAAGCGGCAGGAGATACGTTCCTTCTTGACAACCTAGGGGATGGGTCCTAGGGTGCGGTGGCGGTTTAGACTTGCATGTCAAGTCGGCTAACCTGAGACGAAAGACTCGCCTACGGGCAGGTGCATGAGTGGCGACCTCTGAGTTACAAAGATTGCGGCGTTTGCTGGGATTGTTTTCCGGGGATGACAAATTGCTTATTGTCATCAATGCGGACCCGGATGCCATGGCGAGCGCCATGGCCCTTAAAAGATTGTTGTGGCGGCAGGCCGCCAACATTTCCATTGCCCACGTGAATGAAATCAGCCGCCCGGACAACTGGGCGATGATTCGACTGGTTAAACTGAATCTCGCGCCTTTGTCCAAGGTGGAACTGGGAGCCTTTTCACGTTTTGCCATTGTGGATTCACAGCCCAAGCATCACGAAGGCTTTCAGGGCATTGATTTTGACGTCGTCATTGATCACCACCCCGACAGCGGCATAAAGGCCCCCTTCGTAGACATTCGGCCCGAATACGGCGCCGTGTCTACTATTATGACTAAGTACTTACGGGCCGCGAAGATTAAGCCGTCCGTCCGTTTGGCTACTGCCCTGTTCTATGGCGTGAAGACGGATACGAGCAACTTTGAACGCCAGGTGGTCCTGGATGACGTGAACGCCTTTCAATTCCTCTTTCGATATGCCAATGTGCAAATGGCTAGGCGAATTGAGGAAGCCGAGCTCAGCCTCGAGTCTCTCAGCTACTACCAAAAGGCCCTAAAAGATATGCGGGTCAAACGGCACCGTGCTTATGTGCATCTCGGACCCGTTAAAAGTCCCGATATCTGCGTGTCCATCGCTGATTTCTTTATGAAAGTGCATGATGTTGTTTGGTCGATTGTTTCGGGGACATGTCAAGGACGACTGGTTATCATCGTGCGAAATGATGGTTTTCGAAAGGACGCGGGAAAACTGCTTTCCAAGGCCTTTGGGGAGAAGGGGTCGGCCGGCGGGCATAAGACGATGGCCCGGGCGGAGATACAGCTGAAGAATTTGGAGGGGGTAGTCAATTACAAAAATGCCAAGGCGGTTTCAGACTGGATCTTCCATTCCTTGGCAGAAGGGACTTAGAACGTCGACAAAAGCGGACAGTCAAACCAACCTCGGAATTTTGCAGACAAGCCTTTAGGTCTCCGTATCGCTTAACAGATCTCTGATGGTAGCGATTTCGTCTCTGAGTTCTTCCATGGTGAGCCTTTCTTTAGATTGGGCGTCGGGCTCCGGGGCGGATTTTTTCCGCCGCTCTTTCAGGTGTTGCTTGGCCCCGGCAATGGTATATCGCCTGCTGTAAAGGAGGTCTTTGATTTCCAAAACCGACTCGATATCTTGTTTTCGGTAGAGGCGTTGGCCGGAACGTGACCGGGCGGGTCTGATCCCTTGAAACTCGGTTTCCCAATACCGCAATACATAAGGTTCCACGCCGGTCAACTCGCTTGCCTCCCCGATCCTAAAATATCGCTTGTCAGGGATTTCCGGTTTTGAGCGATTCATTGACAAGTTCCTTGAGGGCCGGGCTTGCCTTAAAGGTGACCGTCTTTCTGGGAGGCACAACCACGCTGTCGCCGGTTTTCAAATTTCTGGCCTTTTGCGCCTTCCTTTTTTTCACCGAAAAGGTTCCAAAGGTTGAAATGGTTACGGATTCATTGCCAACCAATGCACTCGCGATTTGATCAAGCGTTGTGTCCACCAAGAGTGCTGTTTCCCTTTTCGAAAAACCGACTTTTTCGTGGAGCGCCTCCACAATATCCCGTTTGTTCATTACTCTATCCCGCCGGGAAAGGCAAATCCGTCTTAGTCTGAGGGGAGTTCGGCCTTAAATCGATCCAATATCTTTCGGGTAATGGTTTCGTGTACCTTGTTGACCTCTTCGTCCGTGAGACTTCTTTCGTGGGAACAATAGGTTAGCCGCAGGGCTATACTCTTTTTGTCATCCGGGACGGGGGCGCCTTTGTACACATCGAATATCCGAACATTTTCAATGAGATCAAGGTCTTGCGATTCAATCAGGTCCAGTACCGCCTGGACCTGAATCTGGTCGTCGATGATGAGCGCAATGTCTCTGGTCGTGGACGGGAACCTGGAAATAGGTCGGGCACGACTGCGCAACGCCACCAGTCCTGTCAAGGCTTCGAAATCGAGTTCAAAACAGAAGGTGTCTTGTCTCAGTTCAAAGTGTTTTAGTACCTTGGGAGCGACGCGTCCTACCACGCCTAAGGCTTTTTCCTGAGCTGACACCTCGGCCACCGCACCTGCTTGATAATAAGGATACCGGGGGCCGGCGGGAACCGTAAATCGCAACTTCCCGATATTCAGTGCGCCGGCAAGGGCTTCTACGATTCCCTTTATGTCGTAAAAATCAACTTTTTCTTCTTTTGTATACCAGGTTCTTTCTTGTCGGCATCCTGTCCAGAGGGCGGAAACCATTTCCCGTTCGGTGGGCAGAGCCTGCTGTGTATAATGAAAAAACGTCTTGCCAACTTCATAGAGTCTGAGGTTGGGATTCTGCTGAGTCGTGTTTTGAAGCATGGCCCCGAACAGGCCGGGTAGCAATGACGTCCTCATCACATCCTGAGCTTCCGTCAAGGGATTGAGAATGGACACCATCTGTCTTCGGTCATCGCTGTCCGCAAGTAACAGTTTGTCGCATGCATCACTTCCTATGAAGCTATAGGTGATAATTTCCGAAAAACCGCAACCGGACAGAATTTGTTTGACCCGCCTTCGGATTTGTAAATTTCGGTTTTGTTTTCCCCCCACCATCTGATTGGCCGGATGAGTGGTGGCGATATTGTTGTATCCACTCAGGCGAGCGACCTCTTCCATGAGATCTTGAGGCCGTTCTAAGTCGACCCGAAAGGACGGGGGCGTCACCTTTAACCGGTCTTTGTCAATGGGGACCGAGTTTAGTTCCACGCGGTTCAAATAGTCCGATATTGTCTCTTGTTGGAACTGGGTGCCAAGCAGACGATTGGCTGCCTCAATGCTCAATTCTATTTCGGTGTCCGGGATTTCCCTCGGGTAATTGTCGACGACGCCCCGTGCCGTCTGGCCGCCTGCCAGATCACAAATGAGTTGAGCCGCCCGATCTGCCGCCCTGATGACCCCCTGGGGGTCGATGCCTCTTTCGAATCGGTAAGAGGACTCCGTGCTTAGACCCAGTCTTTTTGCTGTCCGCCGGATGGAGGTGGGCCGGAAATAGGCACTTTCGATCAGCACGTTTCGGGTGTCGTCTTCGATTTCCGACTCCAGCCCGCCCATGATTCCCGCCAATGCAACAGGCCCCCTGCCGTCACATATCATCAATGCTTCGTCAGGGAGCTTGCGCTCGATCCCGTCTAAAGTCGTGAAGACCTGGTCTTTTCCGGCCGTGTCCACAACAATACGGCCTTCGGACAACCGGTCAAAATCAAAGGCATGTAAGGGTTGTCCCATTTCCATGAGCACAAAATTGGTGACGTCGACCACATTGTTGATGGCGCGTAATCCAACCGAATTCAACCGATCTTGAAGCCAAAAGGGGGAGGGTTGAACCTGGAGTTCCGAGACGATTCTCGCTGCATACCGGGGGCAATGGTAGGGGGCCCGGATCGTTACCGAGCAGAGGTCATCAATGGATACCGAGCCTTCAGACAATTTAATGTCGGGAAGGCGAAGGGCGTTTCCGGTGATGGCCGCCACCTCTCTGGCCACACCAATGATATTTAGACAATCGGGGCGGTTCGGTGTGAGGTCGAATTCGATTACCGGATCTGATAAGTTCAGGGCGGAAGAGAGCGGGCTCCCCGGGGTTAAGGTTGCCGGCAGGATGAAAATGCCCGAGGCGTCGGCACCCAAGGCCAATTCGGCCGGTGAACACAGCATCCCTTCGGAAATCTCACCGCGAATTGGCCCGGCCTGGATCGGACCGGTACCGGGAAGCTGGGTGCCTGGAAGGGCGACCGGCACCAGATCGGTCTCTTTCATATTGGTCGCCCCGCATACTATCGATTTTTGCCCGTCGCCCGTGTCCACCTTACAGAGAACAAGCTTATCCGCATGCGGGTGAGGCGTTATCTCCACAACTCGCCCCACCACAACCCCCGTCAAATAGGCGTATCTGTCGGTTATTCCCTCTACTTCAAGGCCTGCCATAGTGAGGGCGTCCGCGAGATCCGTTATATCCCGGTCGATATCAATATAGTCTGTGAGCCAACTGAGACTGACTTTCATCGGTTTTCGATTTCGCGTGCCTGAAGGTACGGGCCCCTAAAACTGGTGTAAAAACCTGACATCGTTTTCGTAGAATTTTCGGATATCGTCGATGCCGTATTTGAGCATGGCAATCCGCTCTATGCCCATCCCGAACGCAAATCCGGTGTAGCGGTTTGTGTCATAATCTACCATCTCAAAAACCGCCGGATGGACCATCCCCGCACCCAAGACTTCAAGCCAACCGGTATGGGAACAAACCCGACATCCTTCCCCCCGGCAAATCACACACTGGATGTCGACCTCGGCGCTCGGTTCGGTAAAGGGGAAAAAGCTGGGTCTGAATCGCAAGCTGGTTTGATCATCAAACATCTGGTGGACAAAGGTGGTCAGCGTCCCTTTAAGATCGCCAAAAGAGATTTCTTCTCCCACCATCAGCCCTTCCACTTGATGAAACATGGGCGTGTGAGAAACATCGGAGTCTACCCGGTAGACCTCGCCCGGAGCGATGACACTTACCGGCGGAGGTTGCTTTTCCATAACCCGGATCTGAATGGGTGAGGTATGAGTCCGCAGGACGACATCATCGGAAACGTAAAACGTGTCCTGCATGTCTCGGGCAGGATGATCTTTTGGAATATTGAGTGCTTCGAAATTGTAGTAATCGAGTTCAACACTTGGGCCTTCCACGATTTGAAACCCCAAGCGAATAAAAATGTCAAAGATCATGTCTCTTACCCGGGTAACCGGATGAAAATGCCCCACCGGGAAGCTTCTGCCGGGAAG